>DATMJU010000253.1:0-4050 GCA_035553795.1 Vicinamibacterales bacterium | reverse complement strand
GGCGCGGACCGGCGCTTCCCTGCCTCGCCAAACTACCGCCAGGTGCGCACCACCCGGCCGACCCGATCGGCGACGCTGCGATCGACCGTCAGCACCAACATCGTTTCGGAATTGCGCGCCGGCATCACGCGTGGCGAGCGTCTGTTCTTCGGACGGCCGGAACGCAACGCTCCGAACGCCGACAACTTCAGCGACACCAACGGTTATGCGCTGGACCTCGATGCGAACATCGGTCTCACGAATTGGCACGTCACGAACACCGTCTCCTCGCGCAGCGGCTATCAATACACGCTCGACGAAACGATCAACTGGCAGAAGGGCAACCACAGCCTGACCTTCGGAGGCAGCGCCTTCCTCGGCCGTGCCTGGGAAGACTCGCAGCAATTGACCACTGGCATCGATCTCGGGTTTGACCAGACCAACGATCCTGCGGCCTCGCTGTTCACGGCCGCGAATTTCGCGGGCGCCTCCGCGGCTCAACTTGCCGATGCGCGCGACCTCTACGCCCTCTTGACCGGTCGCGTGATCGCGGTGACCGGCCTGGCCGCGCTCGATCCGGACACCAACCGCTATGTCAATCTGGGTCGCCGCCGCCGCGCGGGCAAGCTCGACGTGTTCTCGGGTTTCGTGCAGGATTCATGGCGAGTCACACCGACGCTGACCATCAATGCCGGCGTCCGCTGGGACGTGCAGATGCCATTCTCGCCATCGAACGACACCATGACGACCGCCAGCCTGGCCGATGTCTGCGGTATCTCTGGCATCGGCGCAGGGGGCCTGTACGAGTCGTGCAACTACTTCCAGCCGGGCGCTTCCGGGGGCAAGGTGCCGGAATTCACGCAGTTGACCAGCGGCACGCGCGGCTACAACGTCGACTGGAACAACTTCTCGCCGAACGTCGGCTTTGCCTGGCGCCCCGAAGTCGAGAGCGGGTGGCTGCGTGCCCTGCTGGGCGATCCCGATCAGGCAACGTTGCGCGCTGGATATGCGGAATCGTTCGAGCGGCAGGGCATCGGCGGATTTACGGGCATCTACGGCCCGAACCCTGGCAGTACGTTGAACCTGGCTCGCAATGCCTCGACGGGCATTGTCGGTCCGGGCGAAGCCTGGCCGGTCTTGCTGCGGGAGACGAATCGTCTCTACGCCGCGAGCTTCCCGCAAACACCCAGCTTCCCGATTGCCATCCGCCCGAATCGCGCTGACAACATCAACGCGTTTCATCCCGACATCGAGGTGGCGTCGGCACGATCGTGGTCAGTGGGTCTGCAGCGTGCCCTGAGCAGCAATACGGCGATGGAGGTTCGTTATTTGGGCACGAAGGGCGTCAATCAGTGGTCCACGCTCAATTACAACGAACGCAACGTGATTGAGAACGGCTTCCTTGAAGAGTTCAAGCTGGCGATGTCGAACCTACAGGCTAATAACCGGGCGGGTGGCGCGCGGAGCGGTTCGTTTGCCTATTTCGGAGCCGGCTCCGGCACGAGCCCGCTGCCGATCTACCTGGCTTACCTCAACGGTCGCCGTGACGCCGACAATGCGGCGGCGTACACGGGCGGTGCGCAGACATGGGCGAATCCGACGATTGCCGGCCGCCTTGTACCGACGAACCCGAATCCCAACTTCGTCAGCTCGACGACCGTCACGTCCACTGCCGCAACGGGCCGGAACGCCAACGCCGCCGGCGATCTGGACAACAACCTGACGTTCCGCAACAATGCGCTGGCGGCGGGACTACCCGCAAATTTCTTCGTCGTCAACCCTCATGCCGACGTGGTCAACGTCCGCGACAGCGGCGCGTTCAGCAGCTACCATGCCCTCCAACTCGAAGTCCGGCGGCGGCTGTCTCGCGGCCTGTCGCTAAACGGCAGCTATCAGTACGCGCTCGAAGAAGGTTCCGAGTTCCTCGGCTTCCACTTTGGCCGGGCCTCGAGCAAGACCAGCGGCAGCATTCGTCACGCGATCAAGGCGCAGTGGGATTGGCAACTGCCGTTCGGCGACGCGACGCAGGGGGGCTTCCTCAATACGATCGTGTCGGGATGGCAGTTCAACGGCGCCGGCCGGCTGCAGGCCAGAACCACGGGCTTCGGCAACATCCGCCTGGTGGGCATGAGTCACTCGGAAGCACAGAAGCTCTTCAAATTCGAGGTGCGAAATGATCCGCAGACCGGGCTGCCGACGGTGTTTGCGTTTCCCGATGACGTGATTCTCAACACGCGGCGCGCGTTCAGTGTCAGCACCACGAATCAAAACGGCTACAGCGACCTTGGTGCGCCCGAGGGGCGGTATTTCGCGCCAGCTAATTCCGCCACCTGCATCCAACTCAAGGCCGGTGACTGCGCGACGCGGGACGTCACGTTTGTGGGTCCATGGTTCGCGCGCGTTGATCTTGGGGTGACCAAGAAAATTCGACTCGGCGGCAACAGGAGCCTCGAGCTTCGCGCCGACCTATTGAACGCCTTCGACAACGTCAACTTCTTGATCGTCGACGCGTCGCGCACGCCGGGGTCTGGAGCGGGGATCTTTCAAACCGATTCCGCCTATCGCGACCTTGACAACACTTACGATCCCGGTGGGCGATTGGGACAGATCGCGATTCGTTTCAACTGGTGATCCGGCGCGCCTACGCTTCGGGATCGATGAACAGCAGGTCCCACGACATCCGGGTGGCCCAGGCCAGTTGCCAGATCGTGAGTGTCACCAGGAGGTAGAGCGCGAGAGCTCTTCCGGTCATCAGCGCGAGGGCGACGGCAATTAGCACGGCGTAGTTGGCGATCGACAATCGAAACAGCGCGGTCCGCCTGCTGCCCTCGCGCGCCGCTGCTCGCATCTGTACCGCCGTCTGCACCATGGCCATGGTCCCGATTATCAGCAGTGGCACGCCGACACCGTTCGGGACCTGGCCCGGAATCAGGATGACGAGCGAGAACACGACGAGATACAGGTAGCAGCCGAAGGTGTGCCGCGCCAGCCGCCGCAGGTCGGCATGCCGGGCTGACGACAGCTCGGCGAACCGGATCGACAGACTGACGAACAGCAGCCCGGCAAACGTCGCGGCCACGGCGGCCAGTGTGGTGTAAAACGCGGACCATTCCGCGACTTGCGCGCTGAACGTCAACGGCATCTGCTGTCAGCGTCCATCCAGGACATCGCGTACGGTGCGCAGCAGCACGACCGAGGTGATCGGCTTCTGCAGGAAGCGGCCGCCCTCCGCATCATCGTCGGTGAGCAACTGCGCGGCGTCACCGGACATGAAGATGATTGGCGGCACGACGGCGCCGGCCCGGATCTCACGCGCGAAGGTCGCGCCGTTCATCCCGGGCATGCGCACATCGGTCAGGACCAGGTCGGGCAGGTATCCGCTTCGCAACCAGCCAAGCGCTTCGGACGCATCCGCGGACCCGCGGACGTTGTAGCCGCGACGGGTCAACACGGACTGCAGCACCGATCTCACCGCATTATCATCGTCCACCAGCAGGATCGATTCGGATCCCCCGACGACTGGCTGCTGCCGCTCGGCTTCAGGCTCGACGACCGGCGCCTCGTGCCGCGGCAGCCGCAGCCGGAAGCGCGTCCCGGCGCCAGGATGGCTCTCGCAAACGATGTCGCCGCCCGACTGCTTGATGATGCCGTAGACGGTGGCGAGGCCGAGGCCGGTGCCGCGCACGCCCTTGGTGGTGAAGAACGGTTCAAAGATCTTGGCGCGGGTGTCCGCGTCCATGCCGACGCCGGTATCGGCGACCGACAGTTCCACGAAATGGGCGCCGCCTTCCGTCACCTGGCTCGTCGCAATGGTGACGCGGCCGCCACCCGGCATCGCGTCACGAGCATTGATGACGAGATTCAGGATGACCTGTTCCATTTGTACGCGATCGGCATGCACGAAGCCGACATCCGGATCGAGCGCAATGCCTATCTCGACGTCGCCGCCCGTCGTGCGCTTGAGCAACGACGCCATCTCGCTGACCACGTCATTGAGTTGCAGCCTGGTTGGCAGCAATACCTGGCGGCGGCTGAACGCGAGCAGTTGCTGGGTCAATTTCGAGGCACGGT
>DATMJU010000252.1:0-2223 GCA_035553795.1 Vicinamibacterales bacterium | reverse complement strand
CTGGGGATCCATGCTGTTCCCATGAACTGGCCGATCGGCAGCGGCGACCGCTTCCGCGGCGTCTACGATCTGCAGCAGGGATTGGTGCACCTTTACGATCGCAAGGAGCGGGCGCACCCCGCCCCGGTGAACGTTGGCACCGTGGACGATCCGAAGCTCAAGGAGCTGGTGGGTGAGGACGCGTGGCGGACGCTGGTCGACGAGAGTTCGCTCGTCACTGGCGCGGGCACGTCGTTCTCGCACGACGCGTATCTCGACTTCAGCATGACGCCGGTGTTCTTTGGTAGCGCGCTGTCGAACTTCGGGCTCGAGCCGTTCCTGCACGCGCTCACCGAGCTGGCGCCGCCGCCCAAGGGTCGCGAGAGCGACCAGGGCGTGGTGCCGCCCGAGACGCCGCACTTCAGCGCCTTCGTGTTCAAGATCCAGGCGAACATGAACAAGCGGCACCGCGATCGCGTGGCGTTCCTGCGCGTCTGTTCCGGCGTGTTCGAGAAGGACATGGTGATCATCAACGCGCGCGAGGGGCAGGAGATTCGTGCCGCGCGCCCGTATCGCTTCTTCGGCGGCAAGCGCGAGACCATCGACCGCGCGTTTCCTGGCGACGTCGTCGGCCTGGTGAATCCCGGGCAGTTCGGCATCGGCGACACGCTCTACGCAGACAAGCCGCTGAAGTATCCGGCGATCCCGCGATTCCCCGCAGAGCATTTCGGGGTCGCGCGCCTGCGCGACGTCCGGTTCAAGCAGTTTGACGAAGCGATCAGGCAGCTCGAGGAAGAGGGTCTGATGCAGGTGCTGTTTCCGACCGTCGGCCGCCGTGAGCCGATCCTCGGAACCGTGGGTCCGCTGCAGCTCGAAGTGCTCGCGGTCCGCCTGAAGGACGAATACAACGTCGACGCATCGGTCGACTCACTGTCGTACACCGCGGCCCGCTGGCTTGCCGGTCCGGCCGACAAGGTCGGCGCGCTGCAGAGCGGCGCCGGCACGCGCCTCGTGAACGATCGTCACGGCCGGCCGGTGATGTTGTTCGAGTCCGAATGGGCGCTTGAGTACGCCCAGCGCACCAACCCCGACGTCAAGTTCCTCGCGTTTCACGAGGACTGAAGGGGTCGGGACCATTTACCGATTCCGGGGCTTTCGGCCCCTCGGTTTCATCGACAATCCGGCGAACGGTGCGACGGCTCGCTGCCATTCTGGTTCGCCTATCGGCCAGTTCTTCATAATGCAGGTGCGAATGAGCTCCAGATCCTCAGGGACTTCTTCGCCGTTGACAATCGCAAGCCAGTCGTCAGGTCGCGGAATTGGCCACGCGGCGAGCGGAATCAGGTCGCAGTTATTGCGCACCGCATGGAGGCTGGACCAGGGCCAGTCCTCAGCGCGCGCCACCAGGCCTTTCCGGAGGGCGTTGCGCTCGACATATCGGCAGGCCCGCACGAGTGACAGTCCGTGTTGGATCGGAACGGCCTTGAAGCGTCCTTGATACACCGCGCCGGTGCCTCGAAGCCCATGAGCGCCGTTCCACCTGTTAGCATGAGTTCCCGCTAGCCAATGCTGCCACCTTGAAAGTTCTGCGATCCAATTGCAGAGAACGACAAAGTGCCAATGGTTCGGCATCAGCTCGAACGAGATCGGCCTGATCCTGAACCGCGTTAGGGACTCAATCACGATCCGTACAAATGCTTCGTAATCACGGTTGCTCTGGAAGAGAACCGTTCGGCGAACCGCGCGGTTCATCACGTGAAACGCGGCTCCATCGAGACTGCGGCGAAGGCGTCGGGGCATTGATCCTCCTTGGGTTGTTCAAGGACCAACGCAAACGACGTTCCAGTTGCTAAAGGGTCCCGACCCCCTCCCCTCAAGTTTCGCCAGCGATCTCCGATTGTTCTCGCAGGAGAGAATGATGAGTCCTCGCGCTATCGGTGTGTTTTTACTGGTTGTCATGATGTTGGCCCTGGGCGTGGACGCCGGGGCGCAGGGAGCCGTTCGCAGCGACGTGCCGGAGATCGTCACCGACCGTCCGGACTTTACCGAATCGAGCGAGGTCATCCCGGCTCGGTGGCTGCAGCTCGAAAGCGGAATCAGCTTTGAGGGCGAGTCGCTCGTTCGCGGTTTCAGCGCGCCCGCGGCGTTGCTGCGTATCGGCCTCGGCCATCGCGCGGAGTTGCGCCTGGGCGCCGAAGGCCTGCTGTCCGAATCCATCGGCGGCGTGCGGCATTCGGGCCGCTC
>DATMJU010000251.1:0-2771 GCA_035553795.1 Vicinamibacterales bacterium | reverse complement strand
GGGCAAGGTCTTGCAGGGCCAGACGCTGACCATTCAGGTCCAAGGCAGCGCGGCGAGCTGAGTATTCAATTGCTGCAACGTCGAAACCTGACCTGCGCCGGTGCCGAACGTAATGGTCGTCATCGCGCTGCCTTGGACCTGAATGGTCAGCGTCTGGCCCTGCAAGACCTTGCCCTGCGTCATCAGGTTGGTCGGCGCCGAGGCGCCGGCGGTCAGACCCAACTCCGTGAGGAGCGTGCCTGTGCTGTTGGTGCCGTCGATATTGATACTGTTGGTGAAGTCACCCGGCGGAGTGTCGAGTTTCAGCCGGCCGGAGCCGTCCTGAGAGGCGGTCACGCCCGCGCCGGCGCCGTTGATGGCGGCAATAACGGCGGCCGCGTTATCGCCGGGGTTGATGGTGATGTCGATGCCATTGATTCTAAGGTTGCCGCCGGCGGCCGAGCTTAGCGGCGTGATATCGACGGTTCCAACCTTTTGCGCCTCCTTGTCCGCGAGGATCGACGCGCCCGAGCCGATGAGCCTGGCGGCCGTCGCCGGGCCCGCGGTCGGAATGGCGGAGTAGTTGGCCGGATTGAGCAGTTCCGATTTCGGAACGCTGGTGTCGTGCCCAGCCGTGAGCGGATAGCTCGCGAGGTTGGCGCGATACTGAATCGAGGTCGTCGCCTGCGCCGGCAGGAAGTCGTTGGCGAATTGCAGCAGTTGCGGCACCGAGCCCACCAGGTTGCCCGTGGTCGCGTCGATCGGAATGCCCATCAGGTAGTAGCCGGCGCCGTTGACCAGATAGCCGTTCTTGTCGGTCTGGAAGTCGCCGCGGCGGGTGTACATGTCGACGCCGCCGAACACCGGGCGGCCGTCGGTGAAGCTGTCCGGCTTCTGCACCACGAAGAAGCCCTGCCCGTTCACCGCCATGAACGTGCCGATCGAGGCGTTCTGGACGTCGCCTTGCACGTTGTTGGTGGAGCGCGAGAACGCCGAGACGTTGCCGGCGAGCTGCTTGTTCGGATTGTTGTCCGGGATCAGGTCGACGAAGGTCGAGTCGATGCGCTTGTAGGCGGTCGTCTGCGAGTTCGCGATGTTGCCGGAGATGTTCTCAAGCGCATAGGACTGCGCGCGCATGCCGGTGACGGCGGTGGTGAGGGCGCCGAAAATTCCCATAACTCGTCTCCTACCCCTTACGGTTCGCCTTCGGATGCGAAGGCGCCTTGGCGATATCGGGGGAGGCTTTGCAGGCGCCGTGCCAATGGAAATGTTGTTGTTTTTCAGATTGTTATGGACAACGACGAGTTCCCATGCCGGGCAGGATCGGCCGTGAACCGGCAAAATTTTCCGGCCCGTCCGGCCGAAACGGGGCGCGCGGACGCCGGAACAGGAAACCGGAGCGTTGTACCGACTTGAACGGCCAACCGCGCCAAACCAGGCGCGGCAAATGCCGCTATGCGCCGCTCGCCGGTACGAAGTTCAACGCGACGCCGTTCATGCAATAGCGCAACCCGGTCGGCGGTGGGCCGTCGTTGAAGACATGCCCGAGATGACCGCCACAGCGGCGGCAATGCACCTCGGTGCGTGGCACGATTAACGAGCGGTCGGAGGACTCAGCCACCGCGTTCGGCAGCGGTCTGTAGAAACTCGGCCAGCCGGTGCCGCTCTCGAACTTGGTCTCGGAGGCGAACAGCGGCAGCTCGCAGGCTGCGCAGGCGAACGTGCCTTTGCGCTTTTCGCTGTTGAGCGGACTGGTGAACGGCCGCTCGGTGCCATGCTGGCGCATCACCTTATAGACGGCGGGCTTGAGCAGGCTCCGCCATTCGTCGTCGCTCTTGACGATCTCGAAGGTCACCGCCTCCGCGTCCTGATGCATGAGGCGCAACGCAACAAGCACGGCGGCGCCCGCTCCTCCGGCAAGCAGCAGACGGCGGCTGATCATGACGCTCTCCTTTAGACCAACGCCTCTATAACGCCGCCCGCGCCGGAACTGTGGTCACATCGCCTCACGAAACCGCGACTGCTGCGTGTTCCTTACGCTTGCTCCTTGTTCTTGCCCCTGGCGCAACCCCTGTCCTACTGTCGGTTCGACATCTGAAAGGAACTTCATGCGTTTCGAAGGCACTGGCGCCTATGTCGCCACCGATGACCTCAAAGTCGCCGTCAACGCCGCCATCACGCTGGAACGGCCGCTTCTGGTGAAGGGCGAGCCGGGCACCGGCAAGACGGTGCTGGCGCTCGAAATCGCAAAGAGCATCAACGCGCCGCTGATCGAGTGGCACATCAAGTCCACGACCAAGGCGCAGCAAGGCCTCTACGAATACGACGCGGTGTCGCGGCTGCGCGACAGCCAGCTCGGCGACCAGCGCGTGCAGGACATCCGCAACTACATCAAGCGCGGCAAGCTGTGGGACGCGTTTGTCGCGGACCAGCGCCCCGTCCTGCTGATCGACGAGATCGACAAGGCCGACATCGAATTCCCGAACGACCTCTTGCTCGAGCTCGATCGCATGGAGTTCTTCGTCTACGAGACCGGCGAGACCGTAAAGGCGCGGCGGCGGCCGGTCGTCATCATCACCTCGAACAACGAGAAGGAGCTGCCGGACGCGTTCCTGCGCCGCTGCTTCTTCCATTACATCCGCTTCCCCGATCCCGACACGATGGAGGCAATCGTCGAGGTGCACTTCCCCGGCATCAAGCAGCGGCTCGTCGCCGAGGCGTTGCGGCTGTTCTACGAAGTGCGCGACGTGCCGGGCATCAAGAAGAAGCCGTCGACGTCGGAGCTGCTCGAC
>DATMJU010000250.1:0-12435 GCA_035553795.1 Vicinamibacterales bacterium | reverse complement strand
AGCAGCACGACGGCACCGAGAGGCTTCATAAGCCGGATCTTATCCGCCTTCGCGCCCTGAATCACAGCGCTTCGGCGGGCACGTCCGCTGCAGCGCAACCTGCTAGAATTCCCGGATGCCCGTTGATGCTGAGCTCCTCGAAATCCTGGCCTGTCCCGCGTGCAAGACGCCCGTCACGCTCGTGAAGGACGGCAAGGCCCTGAAGTGCGGCTCCTGTCACCGCGTCTATCCCATCAAGGACGATATCCCGGTGATGTTGATCGACGAGGCGACGATCGAAAAATAGGGTTCCGGGTTTCCGGTTCCAGCTTCCGGGTGGTGTTCTGAAAATCCTGCTGATTCGACTGCGCCTGATCGGCGATGTCGTGTTCACGACTCCGGCCCTCAGCGCCCTCAGACGGCGTTTTCCCGACGCGCGCATTACCTATCTCGTCGAAGCCGCGGCTGAACCGGTCGTCCGCCATCACCCAGCGCTCGACGAGGTAGTGGTGCTCGAACGTCCGCGCGGCCTCGCGCGAATCCGCTACGATCTCGCCCTCGCCAGCCGGCTGCGACGCGAGCGCTTCGACCTGGTGATCGATCTTCACGGTGGCCCGCGCAGCGGCTTCCTGACGCTGGCCACGGGCGCCCCTCAGCGCATCGGCTACGATCTGCCCGGCCGCCGCTGGAGTTACACGACGCGGGTCCCGTGGACGCGGTCGCTCGTGCCACCCCGTCACTCGGTCCTCAATCAGTTCGCCTTGCTCGAACCGCTCGGCGTTCCGCCGCTCGACCGCGCGCAGGATCCCGTGACGATCCCGGTCGATCCGGATGCGGCGTCACGCGTCTCCGCGCGCCTGGCCGGCGCCGGCGTCAGCGACACCGCGCCGTTGATCGTGCTGCATGTCAGCGCCGGCAATCCGTTCCGCCGCTGGCCGGCAGAGTCCTTCGCCGCCGCGGCGGCCGCGCTCGCGACGGCCGATCGATCGCGACGCATCATCATCACGTCTGGGCCGTCTGAATCCGCGGCCGCCGAGAGTGTCGCCAACGAGGCCAGGCGCCGCGCCGGCGACGCCGCCGGCGGGATCATCCGCACCGCGGAGTTCGATCTGGCGGAGTTGCGCGCGCTCGTCGATCGCGCGGCCCTCTACATCGGCGGCGACAGCGGGCCACTGCACGTCGCTGGAGCAACGCGCACGCCGATCGTGGCGCTGTTCGGACCGACGCTGCCTGAGCGATCGATGCCGTGGCGCGATCCTGGCATCGGCGCGATCGCCGTTGATGCCGGGCCGCTGCCGTGCCGGCCCTGCCATCAGCGTCATTGCGTGCCCGGCGACTTTCGCTGCCTGACGATGATTTCGCCTAACATGGTGGTGGACGCCGCCGAGCGTCTGCTAGCGAAATGACCACCCTGTCACTCACGGCCGGCGCGCCGCCCCGCGATCGTCTCGAACAGATCGGCCTGTGGTCGCTCATTGGCATCGTCGCCGCCATGCAGTTGTCGATTGCGGCCGCGCAGATCCTGCTGACGATCGCGACGCTGACGTGGTTGATCTCTCACATCACGCGCGGCGAGCGACTGGAAGCACCGGCGTTCTTCTGGCCGCTCCTCGCCTACGCCGCGCTGACGCTGGTCTCGGCGGGTTTCTCGCTCGACCCCGAAGTCAGCTTCACTGACTGCAAGCAACTGGTGCTGCTGCTGCTCGTGCCGCTGACCTACGACCTTGCGCGCGGCGGCCGCGCCAACTCGGTGCTCAGCATCGTCCTGACCATCGGCGCGGTCAGCGCCTTCATCGGCATCGTGCAGTACGCGGTCCTGAATTTCGACAGCCTCGGCCGCCGCCCCGATGGCGCGCTGTCCCACTGGATGACGTACTCGGGCACGTTGATGCTGGTGATCTGCGGCGGCACGGCGCGGCTGTTGTATGGCACGTCCGGCCGGCTGTGGGCGGCGTTCGTGATGCCGGCCCTGCTGGTCGCGCTCAGCCTCACGCTCACTCGCGGCGCGTGGATCGGCGTGGCGGTCGGCGTGGCGGTGTTGTTCCTGAGCAAGGACTTCCGGCTGCTCGCCGTGATTCCGATCGTCATCGTGGGCGGATTACTGTTCGCGCCGCCGGCGATCATCGAGCGCTTCGAATCCATCTTCAACAGCCAGGACCTGACGACGCGCGATCGCTACGCGATGCTCGAGGCCGGCGTGGCGATCGTCAAGGACTACCCGCTGACCGGAGTCGGACCCGATCAGATCGAGCGTGTCTACCCGCGCTATCGCGTGCCGGATGCGGTCAAGCCGACCAACCCGCACCTCCACAACGTGCCGATGCAGATTGCGGCGGAGCGCGGGCTGCCGGCGCTGGCAGCCTGGATCTGGTTCGTCGTGTCGGTGTGCCACGCGCTGATCGTGATGGTGCGCAAGGGCCGCAACAAGAGCCTCGCGGCGGCCGCGCTGGGCGGCATGGCCGCCATGCTGGCGGCGGGCCTGACCGAATACAATTTCGGCGACTCCGAATTTCAGATGCTGCTGCTCGTGATCATTACGCTGCCGTTTGCCGCCAACCGCGATGGGGGTCTTCCCTCATGAGCATTTCACAGCTCCCCGAACTCACCTCGGCGCGCGCGCATGAACTGATCGATCGATTCGCGACCCGCCGCATCACCGTGGTCGGCGACGTCATGCTCGATCGCTTCCTGATCGGCCGCGTGAGCCGCATGTCGCCCGAAGCGCCGGTCCCGGTGGTCGTGCACGATCACGACGAATACCGGCTGGGTGGCGCCGCCAACGTCGCCAACAACCTGCGCGAACTGGGCGCGGCGGTTGATTTGATCGGCGTGGTGGGCAATGACGATGCGGGCATGCAGTTGAAGGGCGAACTCGCCGCAAAGGGCATTCATTCGACGGGACTGATCACCGATCACGAACGCCGAACGACCACGAAAATGCGCGTGGTGACGACCCGCAACCAGCAGGTGTCGCGCATCGACTTCGAGTCCGATCACGAGATCGGCGGCGCCATCGAGGACGCCATTGCGTCGCAGATCGACATGCGGGCTCGCGCTGCCCAGGTCATCCTGGTGTCGGACTACCAGAAGGGCGTGGTCACGCGCCGCTCGATGGCGAGCCTGATCGGGTTTGCGCACGCGAACGGCCTGCCGGTGATTGTCGACCCGAAGGTGCCGCACATCGATTACTACGCCGGCGCCGCGCTGGTCACCCCGAATCACATCGAAGCGGAAAGCGCGACCAACACGCGCATCGATTCGCATGAAGATGCCCGCCGCGCGGCAATCGCGCTGCGCCAGCGGCTGGGGGTAGAGAGCGTGCTGATCACCCGTGGTGAGCACGGGATGTGGCTGGATCACGCGGGCACCGACGGCTACCTGCCGACATCCGCGCGAGAAGTGGCCGACGTGACCGGCGCCGGCGACACCGTGATCGCCACGCTGTCGCTCGCGCTGGCAGCCGGCGCCACGATGCCGGAAGCGGCGCGTCTTGCCAATGAAGCCGCGGGATTGGTGGTCGCCAAGTTCGGCGCCGCCACCGTGACGCCGTCCGAACTCAAGGCGCTGTTTCGAGAGGCTTAAGGTCTTAAGGTCTTGGGGTTGCCCCCAAGACCTCGGACCTCTTGCTTCTTGCTACTTGCTACTTGCTACTTGCTACTTGCTACTTGCTACTTGCTACTAACTAGAACTCCACTCGCACACCGAGCTGCGCCTTGCGAGGCGTGTAGCTGGTGCTGTACGCGGTGAGCAACAGGAACTGGGCGGATGCCTGGTTGCCGGTCGGGTTCGCGAAGTTGGTACGGTCCGTGACGTTGAACACGTCAGCCGACAACTCGATTCGGCGGTTGCCAGGCAGGCGGACCGCGTAACCGACGCGCATGTCGAGCGAGAAGAATCCCGGACCGTAGGCGCCATTGCGTTCCGCCTTGTAGTTCTCGACGGTAAATGGATTGGCGCCATTGCCGGCATAGTTGCCGGCCGGAAGCGGCTCGGCCTGGATGCCGTTGAGGTCAGGATCGACGTTGCCGTTCGTCAGCGAGAATGGACGGCCGCTGATCGCGCGCGCCACCCAGCTCACATTCAGGCCGCCGGTGCGCGGGATCATCGCCACGCCGCTGATCGTGAAGTTGTGGCGGTTGTCGAAGTCGCTCGGGCCTTCGTTCTGGTCCAACCGCAGGTCATTTCCCACCTGGAAGTTGCTGGCGGCGGCGCCATTGCCAGAGGTATTGCCACGCGATTTCGCGAGCGTGTACGACACCTGCGAGCTGAAGTTGTTGCTGAAACGCTTCTTCAACTGCAACATCAGGGCCGTGTAATCCTGCTCGCCCACGTTCCGGTACTGGATCACGTTGGTGGTGAAGGGCGCAAAGGAGCCGTACTTCTGGGCGAGCTGCTGCACCGCGGCGTTCAGCTCGGCCGTCGGCACGCGCGCCAAGGTGGACGTGGCCACGTTCGGGTTGCTGCGCACCTGCGGGTTGTGGTTGAACTGCATCAGCAGGTCACGGCCACGGGAATGGACCACATCCACGCCGGCTGAGAACAGGCCGAGTTGACGCTCGTAACCAAGCGACAGTTCGTCCGTATACGGCACCCGGCGATCCGGATTGTCCCAGGTCGCACCGGTGTTGCGGAGCAACTGCCCGCCCGGATAGAGCTGGTTCAGCAGGGTGCGGTTGATGGTCGGCCCATTGACCAGGAACGGGTCCGTCGGGAGCTGACCGTTGCGCGGACCATTGTCGGCCGCGGCGGTCGGGAAGTTCACCACGAACGACGAGGCGAACGGCGTGCCCGTGTAGAGACCGCCGATCACCTCGAAATGCGTCTTGTCATAGAAGCGCCCGACGGCGGCGCGAACGACACTGGTGCCACCCAGGTCATACGTCACGCCGAAACGCGGCGCAAAGTTGTTGCTGTCGACCGGGTGGTCGTCCCCGACGAACATGTCGTCCACGGTTTTGAGCGGCAGCGCTTCATAGTCGTAGCGCACACCGATATTGACCGTGAAGTTGTTGCCGAGCCGCCACTTGTCCTGGGCAAAACCAGAGATGTAGTGAGCCTTCTGGTAGAACTCGTTCGGGCCACCGACGCGAATGGACAACCGATCCGGATACGTGGACGGAATCGCCGGATTGAAGACGGCGTTGCTGCGGCCGAATCCGAACGTGCCGTTGAGGTTGCCCTGGTTGGTGTTGAACGCGGCTGAGTACGAGTACTGCACGCCGAACTTCACGTCGTGGTCGCCGCCCTTGCCGGGAATGAACCACGCCAGCGTGTTCTCCGCCTGGATGCCGTCGTTGACGCGCGCCTGCGCGGTGTTGTCCTGCTGATCGGTGAAGTCCTGGTAGGCCAGCGTCACCGGGCACTTCGACAGGTCGCGGCCATTGGTGTTGAAGCAGTTGTTGGCGAAGGTCACGTTCTCACGCGTCCAGGTGACGCGGAAGGTGTTGACCTTCGTGCCGGACAGCACGGTGTTGAGGCTGGCCGACACCGTCTGGTCGACGTCCGATTCCTCCCGGGCGGCGGCGGGCGTGACGGCGCCGATAATCTGGTTGACCTGCGGCGAGGCCTCGCGCAGCCAGCGCACGCTGTAGCTATTGGTGTTGTTGATCTGGTGATCGCCGCGGACGATGGTGTTCCAGACCCGGTCCTGGGTCTGCTGCGTGCCGTTGAACTCGGGGCGCGCCGGAATGTTGATCGCGTTGGGACGATCGATCGAGAAGCGTTCGAGGCTGCCGAAGAAGTGGATCTTGTTCATGACGATCGGGCCGCCGACCGTTCCGCCCCACCGCTGGTACTTCGTATCGGGCTTCGGCAGGTTCTGCTGCTTGGCAAAGAACGCCTGTCCCGTGAGATCGGCGTTCTGCAGGAAGCCGAACGCGACGCCCTTGAACTGGTTGGTGCCCGACTTGGTGACCGCGTTGACCACCGCGCCGGAGGTGCGGCCGTACTGCGCGTCGTACTGGCCGGTGATGACCTGGAATTCCTGGATCGCTTCGATCGGCGTGCGTGCCTGGGTGCCGGCGCGCTGGCCGATCACGTCGTCGTTGTTGTTGCCGCCGTCGAGCATGTAGTTGTTGTTGCGCGGGTCCTGACCGTTGACCGCGATCGAGTCGCTGCCGAACGACTCGGTGCTGACGGACGGAACGATGCCCGGCAGCAGCGCGACGAAGCCGATGAAGTTGCCGTTCACGCTCGGCAGCTTCACCAGCGTGTCGCTGGTGATGTTGCCGCCGATCTCCTTCGACGTCAGGTCGACGATCGGCGATTCGGCCGTTACCGTGACCGTCTCCTCGATGCCACCGACTTCCAGCGCGATGTCGAGGCTGGTGGTGCGTCCGACCTCGAGCACCATCTCCCGGCGCGAGAACTTCTTGAAACCGCTCAGTTCGGCCGTCACGGTGTACACGCCAGGGACCATGCCGCTGGCGATGAACGAACCGTCGTTGCCTGAAATGGTTTCGCGAACAGTGCCGTTCGCCTGGTTGGTAAGAACAACGGTCACACCGGGAAGTGCGGCGCCCTGCGCGTCGGCCACGCGGCCGCGCATTTCGCTGGTACCCTGCTGCGCCCATGCCATGCTCGCGACCGCCATGAATGCGGCAAGCGTCACGACGACTAGTCGTACTCTCATTTGATTCTCTCCAAGGGACGAAATAGACAACACAAGGGTCCAACGGCGCGATGGACCCGACACGTTGCTTATTGTAGCGCCTGGTACGATGCGCTGGAGAGATGTGATCAGACGGACCGTGGAGGGACGAATCCCGTCCCCGCGTCTGTCCCTGCGCGAGGGGCGAACTACTTCGGGTAGCCCATCTGCACGACGCCACCACGCTTGCCGGTGACGGTGCCGTCTTTGAGCCACTCGAGCGAGGCATCGAACAACAACAAGTGATTCGACTCCCACATCGCGTTGTGCGAGGCGCAGCCAAGGTCGAGCAGCACCTTGTCTGTCGAACCAAAGTCATCGTAGGCGGCCCGCACGCGCTCGGGCGGCACCTGCTTGTCGTGCACGGCGGCAATCATCAGCGTCGGCGCCCGCATCGCGGCCACCATGGCCTGGTTGAAACCCCAGGTGGTGGTGGAGGGGGCACGGCGGACACCACTGCCCCACTTGGCGCCGACGGGATCAGACGCCAGCATCTCGGCCCAAACGGCTTCGCGCACCTTCGGGTCCGCCTGGTTCGGGCAACCGAGCTGCCGATCCCAGTTCGCATCGAACTCCGCGCGTGACTGCGTGTTGAACACCGTGCCGGGACGCGGCAAGGGCGGCGCGGTGGCAGCAGCGTCGCGGCCATACGCTGGAGAGAGCAGCACGAGCCGGTTCACCTTCTCGGGATGCTGCGCCGCGTAGCCGCCGGCGCGCGGGCCGCCGAGCGACCATGCCACGAGGCTCACCTTCTGCACGTTGCGAAGCTTGCGGATGTAGTCCACGACGCCGTCGATGTCGTGCCAGTCAGAGGCAATCGTCGTGAGCTGTCCCGGATAGGTTGCGGGGCACGGCGCCGGGATCAGCGCGGGAACGAACTGCTTCTGCTGCTCGGCCGAGAGGTTGCACGGGTCGTTCATCGGCGCCGGACGTGACGATCGGCCGTACCCGGTCGTATCCATCGAGAACACGTCGAATCCGGCCCTGGCGAGGTGCGCCATCCAGCTGTAGCTGCCGATCGGCACGTCGAACGCGACTTCTGCCGGCGTTCCGGCGCCGTGCACGAACAGCACGACACGATCGGCGGCAAGAGTCTTCATCCCCTCCTGCACGCGCTCGCGCACGTAGATGTCGGCGTCCTGTCCGGCAATCGCGGGCACAATCGACTTGACCGTCACCTTGTGATCGACCGAGAGGATCTTCGCGGGCGCTTGCGCCGAGAGCCCGGCGGTGGCCAATCCAGCAACGACGAGCGCGAGCGGCAATCTCATGCGGTTCCCCGGGTGGATTCTTGCACGGGCTCAGGCGGCCAGGATCAGCGGCGCGCCTTTGGTGATCACGAGCGTATGTTCGCAGTGCGCCGCGAGGCTGCCGTCCTTGGTGCGCAGCGTCCAGCCGTCTTCCGACTGCACGGGATACGCGGAGCCCACGCTAATCATCGGCTCGATCGTGAGCACCAAACCATCGGTCAGCACGTCCTTCTGAAACCGGTCGAACTCGTTTGGCACCTGCGGCTCTTCGTGAATGGTCCGGCCGACACCGTGGCCGCACAGCCCGCGCACGACCTTGAATCCGTGGCGCTTCACTTCGGTCTCAACGGCGCGGCCAATCTCGTTGACGCGCACGCCGGCGCGCGCGACCTTGAGCGCCGCCTGCAGGGAGCGTTCGGCCGCGGCAATCAGCGCCCGGGCGGTACGCGATCCGTCCCCGACGATGACACTGCGAGCCGCATCCGCAATGAAACCGTCCTTCTCAACGGTCACGTCGAGACTGACCAGGTCGCCGCGCCTCAACCGGCGTTGCCCGGGAATGCCGTGGACGATCTCGTCGTTCACGCTGATCAGTACCGTGCCGGGAAACCCGTAGACCAGCATCGGCGCCGAGCGGGCGCCATTGCGCGCGAGCACGGCGGCCGCCACCGCGTCCAGGTCGCTGGTGGTGACGCCTTCGGCTACATGCTGCTGCAGGGCGTCAAGCGTCTCCGTGGTCACACGGCCCGCTTCGCGCATCCCTTCGAGATCGAGCGCTGATTCAATCGACATTCCTGGAGAAGACTACTGCGATTTGGCCGGCAGGAACCAGAGCAGCGCTTCGCGCGTGACGGCGAGTGGCGTGCCATGCCCGCCGTCGTGCTCCCGATAGGTCACGTCGTAACCGTCCTTCTTGAGCAGGGTCGCATTCTTGCGCCCGCTCTTATCGACCGGCATGACGGTGTCTTTCACGCCATGGGCGATGAACACCTTCGGCTTCCCTTGCCGGCGGAGTGGCTCAATCAACCCGCCCCCGGCGAGGACGATCAGATGATTGAACGTATTCCCGTACGCCAGTCCCATCGTCAGGGCGTAGCCCGCACCGTCCGACTGGCCGCCAAGGGCGACGTGGTCGAAGTCTATGTTGACGAGGCTGCCGACATGACGGAAGGCCGCCCCGATGTAGCGCACATCCTGGTCGAAGCCCGGAACCTCCTTGCCCCAGGTTATGTCGCGAGACTCGGGGGCAAGGACAATGAAGCCGAGCTCTTCGGCGAGGGTGAATAACCGCTGCTGACCCTCGCCCCAGCCGCTGAAGCCGTGCAGCATGATCACGAGCGGCATCGCGATGCCGGCCTTGTAGGACTTCGGCACGTAGAGCGTGCCGTCGCGATCATCATCGGAAATGCCGAGCCGGGTCTGGCCGTATGGCACGGCGTCCTGCGCAAACGCAGTTGCCGCGCACAGTGTAAACGCGAGGAGCAGTGCAGCAGGGCGGATCATGCCAGCGCCAGTTCCCCCAGCTTGAGCACGGTGTTCCAATTGCGCGCCGTGCCGCGCGTGCCCAGGGCCTTCTCGATGACGGCGATGGTCAACTTCGAACGGCCAATGCCATCGGGATAGACGAAGTAGGCGTGCCTGCCTTTGGCGCGCACCACTTCGCGCCCGTTGATCCTGTCCTGCAGCGCCTTGACCGCCGCCGGCGGCGGCGCGTCGCGCAGACACATCATCAACACGTGGCCGGGGTCGCTCTTCGCCTCGTCCGGAAACGGATTGCCCTTGATGATCGCCTGCCACTCCGCCGCCGATCGCACGAAGTAGTCGGTCGTGACCTTGAGGTGCCTGGTTGACGCGGCTTCGAGTTGCTGCTCGAGCGCAGCGCTCGACGCCGCGCTGCTCTTGAAGACGGCATTGCCGCTCAGTAAGAGCGTCTTCGGGTCCTCGAGCTTCAGACGGACGAGCATTCCCCGCAGATCCGCCATCGCAATCCGGTTATGCGCGCCGAGGTTGATGGCTCGAAGCACCGTGATGTAGGTGGTCATCGCTCCCCTGCCTTACTCCTCCATCACCGAGAGATAGGCCGTCCACGGCCCGATCTGATCGCGATACTGCCGCGCCATCACGCGAGCAACCTGGACGACATGACCGAGGTCATGGGCAACCCAGCACGCGAGGAGTTGCCTCAGCGTGACGTTGCCGAGAGCGGGATGTGTGCCTTCGAGTGACAGCTGCGCCTCCGTGAGCCGCCACTGCCTCAGGGTCGAGAGATTCTCGGCGCGCACCGCCGCGAACTCGTCGAGCAGCGACGCCAGCGACTTGCCCTCGCTCTCTTTGAACTGCGCAAAGCGATCGTAGGGCGCAAAGGTGCGGTTCGTATCCTGCGCGAGGATGATCCGGGCCCGTGGAATCCAGTCCGTCCGCTCGCCGTGAATCAGGTGCCCGACCACCGTAAAGGGGCTCCAGGTGTCTGGGCCCTCCGTCGCATCCGTCCACGATGCAGGCAGTCCGTGCAGCATCGCGCGCAAGGTCGCCGGCGTGCGCTCGAGCACAGCGGTCCCGTCAGTGAGATTGAAGTCCATGCCTTCAGTATTACTGGACACCGCGCCCGCGCGCACCCCACGCCTCACTCTTTCTGCAGGCGGTCGACCCGCCGCTTGGCTTCGCCGACCGACAGCCCCTCCTGGTCAACCAGGACGCGAATCGCTTCAAACGTCTTGCCGGAGCCGATCAACAGCCGCGCCGTCTCCAGCGGCGCCGACTTCGAGTGGCCAAGCGCGCGCTTCAACAATTCAGCGGCATGCGTGATCGCGAGGTCCCCATCGGGCCGGTAGCCCACCGTGACCGGCAGGGTGGTGCCATCGGTGAGGTGCAGGATCACCCGGCGGCTCGGCACGCCGCTGTCACCGATCGGCGTCTCGAGGCTGACGTGGCGCACCGCGTCGAACGGGATGGTGCCGCCGCGCGCGCGGAACGCCCATCCCTGTTCCCACTCAATGCGGCGGCGCACCGGATCGACGTGGAACCGCGACCACTCCGACATCACGAACGCGATCAGAAAGGTCGTGGCGGCGCTGCCAACCAGGCCAAGCAGCCGATCATCGCCGCGCGCGCCGAACCAGTAGTCATACGCGGCGGTGCCGAGCAACAGCGCCGTCGCGGCAAGCGCCATCCACGACCAGCGCCTGCTGTCGTAGGTGAGCAGCAGCCGGCCGTCCGCCTCCTGTCGCGCGATCATCGGCGGCGATGATATCCCGTCGCCCGGCCGCCCGTTGACTTTACTACGCAGAACGTAGTATTACGTATGGCGTAGTAACGACATGACGAAGAACGACGACCTGCTCGCCGCTCTCGGGCGGTTCTCCGAACCGGCCCTGCACATCCTCATCTCGCTTGCCGACGGCCCGAAGCACGGCTACGCCATCACCCAGGACATCGAGTCGCTGACGGGACAGAAGCCGGGCCCCGGCACGCTGTATGGCGCCATTGCCCGGCTCGAGGCCCGCAAGTGGATCGAGCCGTTGCCGGTCGAGGAGCGGCGCCGGCCGTATCGGCTGACGGCGTCCGGCCAGAAGGTGCTGAAGCACAGGCTGGAAAGCCTGCGGACCATCGCGCGCATCGGCCGGGCACGATTGGCGGAGGCCTAGGCAATGACCGCACCACGCCTGCTTCGGCTCTACCCGCGCGCGTGGCGCGACCGCTACGGCGATGAGTTCCTGGACACGGTGGGCCAGGAGCCGCTGCAACTGCAGCAAGTGATCGATATCGTTTCGGGCGCCATCGACGCATGGCTGTCCGCGGATGTCCGCGGCACCACGCGCGCGAGCGCCGCCAGCACAGGAGGAGTCACGATGGTGAAATCAGTCTCGGTGTGTGAGAAGAACCAGACTCGCTATACGAAGCGGGACGGCGTGGTCGGCGCGGGGGTCATGCTGGCCGGCACAGTGCTGTTCGTGCTGCTGGCCGCGTTTCTCAAGCGCAACGGCTGGAGCGCTGCGGCAGAAGCGATCCTGGTCAACGGTTACCTGGTCGCCATGATGCTGTCGATGCCGTTCTGGTTGACGAAGGGTCAGCCGGTCAAGTCGCAGATCGCCATGATCGGCATACCGACCGCGCTGCTGGTGTTGATCGCCTGGATCAACGCCTAGCGGCCCACCGCACACCGGCGCGCGGGCGCAGGCTTCTGCGTCGCCGCCGGCGGAGGGGCAGGGCTCGTCACGAGGCTGCCCAGTTGTTCGAACGCGACCTGCTGTAGCGCTCGCGTTTCCGCGCGCGACATTCCCAACTCATACGCCGAGCACTCCGCATCACCGAGCGATCGCGGATCGCGGCCAGTCAAGGTGCCAAAGATCACCAGCGCCTGCAGGTAGTAACCGTGGGTGCTCGCGTGGTACGCGTCGTAGGTCCACAGATTGACCTTGCCGGGTTCGATGCCGTCGTACGGATTCATGTCGGCAACGCCGCTCTGCATCGCGCGCAGCCACGACTCGCCCACCGGGATAACGGTCTTGACGCCGGCACCTTTTGCCGCGGCGTCATACGCCACGCGAATGTCCTTCG
>DATMJU010000249.1:0-2037 GCA_035553795.1 Vicinamibacterales bacterium | reverse complement strand
CACGAAGGCCATCGGCGGCAACTCCGCGCGCCACCCTGAGAACCCGCGCGTCGCCGTCCGCGATGTCGACAGCGGCAGCAACAACAACGCCACACCGAGCGCGACGATGGTCGCGGTCTGCAACGAGGGCGACACCCGCGTGAACAGGCGCGGCCCCAACAGCGCGCTCACCGATTCGCGCAGGGCGATGACCAGCAGGAATCCGCAGACGGCCGCGGTGACGGTAATCACCGCGTGCGCGACCATCATGCTGAACAACTGCACCAGCGTCATCTGCGGCACGGCAAACGACACCATCCACGGAAACACCCATGTCGGGAAGGCGTTCACCGCCAACGCCACCGCGGCGCCAAACAGGGCGACGGCCGTCAGCTTCGCGGCCCGCAGCGTGCCGTTCTTGACCGGCAGCGGTTGCAGAATCGCCGCATCGCGCTGGTCCAAGGCCAGCGCGTCCCATTGCGCGGCGGCCGCCAGCGCCGTCACCAGCATCGCGAGCGAGCAATAGAAGAACTTGTCGTTCAGCGTGAGCACCGCCGCGTGCGCCGGCATCAGGATCGACATCGCGTACGGCGACGACATGAACATGCTGATGAACAGCGTCAGCGAGATGAGCGACGCGCCGGCAATCGCCAGCAGCTGCGAGCGATCGGAATCCGGCGACAGCAGGTCGTTCTCGAGAAACTGGCGGAGGAACAGCCGCGTCAACAGGACGTACGAAGTGGGCTGCGTCATCGGTCAGGACCTCATGGACGCGACGTCGGCCAGCTGCCGCGCCACCGCTTCCGGATCTTCACGAATCACCAGCTGCGAAAAGACGCCCTCGAGCGACGTGCTCGACGACAGCTCGCGTAACCGCGCGATCGAATCGTCCGCGACGACGACCCCCTTGTGGAGGACGATGACGCGATCGCAGACGCGCTCGACCACTTCGAGGATGTGCGAGCTGTAGAGAATCGCCTTGCCACGCGCCGCGAGCATCCGCACCAGGTGCCGCAGCATCAGCGTGGTGGCCACGTCGAGACCGGTTTCCGGCTCGTCAAAAATGACGACGGCGGGATCGTGCAGGAGCGCGGCCGAGATGACGATCTTCTGCCGCATGCCTTTCGAGTACGACGCGATGCTCTGGTCCGCCGCCACGCTCAGATTGAACAGGTTGAGGAAGCTGTCGATCTTGGTGGCCAGCAGCGGCTCTGGCATGTCCCGCAGCCGTCCCACCAGTTCCAGGTACTCGCGCCCGGAAAGAAACGGATAGAGAAACGGTTCCTCCGGCACGTACCCAACCTGCCGGTGAAACCCGATCACGTCGCTGCGAATGTCGGCGCCCCCGTAATAGACCGTGCCGCTCGACGGCTCGAGCAGCCCCGCCAGCATGCGCGCAGTGGTCGTCTTGCCCGAGCCGTTCGGACCGAGATAGCCGACGATCTCTCCAGGGCGGAGCGTCAGGTTGACGTCGCTGACGACGCGAATGCCGGAGAAATGCTTCGACAGGTGTTGCGCGCGCAGGTCCGCCATGGCGCGTTACTCGTTCGGACGCACCGACTGTCGCGATGGCCAGAAGCACACCATCACCGGCACCAGCGACATCGCCAGGACGAACGTCGCGGCGATCGCAAAGTCCGACCAGGTCTCGAAATACCTGATGCCGAGCGCGATCGGAAACACGAAATAGCAGAACGACAGCAGCGACAGCTTGAAGAAGTCGGCCGAACCGCGGCCGATGTCGTGACGCAGGGCGCCGGCCAGCGCCCACAGCACCGACGAGCGCGCCGCCAGCAGGCTGCAGCGCCCGCTGTCCTGCTCGAAGTCGAGATCCGCGAGCGCGGGGGCCACGACCAGCTCGAAGGTGCGTTGCGAGATGAAGCGATCGCAGCAGCCGATGACGATCGACTCGAAGGTCATCATTCCGCCTCCGCCGGTTTCAGGGCCAGTGCCGCCCGCAGTTGTGAGAACGCGCCGTGGACCTTGCGGCCATAGGTGGTGGCGCGATACAGGCGGCGCGGATTGCCGCTGGTCCCGCCGTCGCGGTCCTCCTGGCGG
>DATMJU010000248.1:0-12417 GCA_035553795.1 Vicinamibacterales bacterium | reverse complement strand
GAACACGCCGACCGCCACCGCGATGAACAGGCCGAGCGCGATCGCCTGCGCCGCCGCTTGCGCTGCGCCTTCGGCGTCTTTCTCGCCGATGCGGCGAGCCACGACGGCCGTGGCGCCGATACCGAGGCCAAGCGCCACCGTGTAGACGATCGTCAACATCGACTCGGTGACGCCGACCGTGGCCACGGCGTCGGCGCTGACCCGCGACACGAAGAACACGTCGACGATGGCGAACAACGACTCCATCGCCATCTCGAGCACCATCGGCACCGAGAGCATCACCAGGGCCGGCCCGACCGCGCCCGTCGTGTAATCGCGATCCGACCCGCGGACCGCTTCGACTAACAGAGACCACCAACGCTTCATGACCCTTCGATTCCCAATCCGGTCGTATCGACCGGATTGCTCACTCAGGGCAAGCAGCGCGCGGGAACGACCTGAAACTTGTTAGTTGGAGACAGCGATCGACATCCCGATCGCAAGGACCGGGATGGACGGCGGGGTGGTGGGAATGTGCCGCAACATGAATCGCTCGACCGACATTCTACTTCATGGCCTGGGCGGAGAAAAACTCCCTGATCAGCCGCTTCAGCAAGGCGATCGATCCAAGCACTGCGATCAGATTCGGAATGGCCATCAGGCCGTTGAGGGTGTCGGCTACGTCCCACACCAGGTGCAACGAGCCAACCGCGCCGAGGTAGATGAACACCAGCCACGCCAGTTTGTACGGCAACGCGGCCTTGGTCCCGAGCAAGTAGACGATGGCGGTCTCGCCGTAATAGCTCCAGCCGATTACCGTAGAAAACGCGAACAGCACCAGGCTGGTCGTCACCACCACGTTGCCCCACGTCCCGGGCAACCCGGTGGAAAACGCCTGGCCGGCCAGTTCGGCGCCGGTCGTGCCGCCCGACCACACTCCCGTGACGAGGATCACGAGACCGGTCGTGGTGCAAACGAGGATGGTGTCGACGAACACCTCGAAGATGCCATAGAGGCCCTGCCGGACCGGGTGGTCGGTCCGGGCGGCGGCGTGCACCAGCGGCGCGCTGCCGAGCCCAGCCTCGTTCGAGAACAAGCCGCGCGCGATGCCGTAGCGCATCGCCAGCATCACGGTCGAACCGGCGAACGCGCCGGTGGCCGCGGCGCCGCTGAACGCCGACGTGAACACCAGCGACACCGCTCCGGGAATCTCCGAGGCATATCGCGCAAGGATGATCAGGCCGCCGCCGAGATAGAACAGCGCCATGAACGGCACAAGGTACTCGGTGAATTGGCCGATGCGCTTGATACCGCCGAGGATCACCGCGGCGGTGAGCACCGCCAGGACAATGCCGGTGATGCCGGGGCTGACACCGAAGGATGCCTGCAAGCTCGCCGCGACCGAGTTGGCCTGCACCATGTTGCCGATGCCAAAGGCCGCCAGTGACACCAGCCCGGCGAAGACCGTCCCGAGCCACGGCATGCCGAGCCCGTTGCGCAGCACGTACATGGCGCCGCCCCGGAACTGGCCGGCTTCATCCTTCTCGCGGTAGTGGAGGGCAATGACGATCTCGGCGAACTTCGTGCACATGCCGAGCACACCGGACACCCAGAGCCAGAACAGCGCGCCGGGGCCGCCAATCGAGATAGCGGTCGCGACACCGGCGATGTTGCCCACCCCGACGGTCGAGGCCAGCGCGGTGGCCACCGCCTGGAAGGGTGATACCTCGCCGGCCGCCGATGATTTCTGATTGATCTTCCCGAGCACCTCGCGGAGCGCGAAGCCGAGGTACCTGAACTGGACGCCGCCAGTGAGAATGGTGAGCAGGAGGCCAGTGCCCACCAGGAGCACGATCATCGGCCAGCCCCAGACGTACGAGTTGAGCCAGCCGTTGGCCGCAGTAATCGTGTCGATCATCGTAGGCCCAAGAGTAACCCAGGCCGGTAGCGCGTCGAACGTCGCTACGCAGACTTCTTTTTCGGCGCGCTCTTCTTTTTGGCAGACGCCTTCGCCGGTTTGGCCTTGGCCTTCCTCGCCTTCTTCCCGCCCATGCCGGCGCGGGCATTCAGCAATTCCACCGCGGCGGCCATCGTCACGGCCTCCACCTGCGTGCCCTTCGGTACCGACGCGTTGGTCTCGCCGTCGGTGACGTACGGACCGTAACGCCCGTCGAGGATCTTCACCTCGGCGCCGGATTCCGGATGCTTGCCGAGGTTCTTCAGTTCCTTCGGCGCCTGGCGGGCGCGGCGCATCGATTTCTTCGGCTGCGCCAGCAGCTCCTTCGCGCGCTCGAGCGAGATCGTGTACACGTCATCGGTCTCTTCGAGCGAACGGAACTCCGAGCCCTGCTTCACGTACGGGCCGAAGCGGCCAAGGTTCGCGAGGATCTCTTCGCCGTTGTCGGCAATGCCAAGTTCCCGGGGCAACGACAGCAGCTTCAGCGCGATCTCGAGCGTGATGCTGTCTTCCGTGTTGTCGCGGCCGAGCGAGGCGCGGCGCGGCTTGATGTCACGATCCTCCGGCGTCTCGCCGAGCTGGACGTACGCACCGAAGCGGCCGTGCATCACGTAGACGTGCTGGCCGCTCGCGGGATCGACGCCGAGTGACTTCGGGCCCTGCGCCTTCGCCTTCAGCAGCGCGATGGCTTTTTCGAGCGTGAGGTCGGCGGGCGGCAGATCTTCCGGCAACGACGCGCGCGGGCCGCCATCGTTCTGGTCGCCCATCTGCAGGAACGGGCCGTAGCGGCCGATGCGCACGCGGATCGGCAGGTTGCTCTCTGGATCGCGGCCAAGCTCGATGATCGGGTACTCGATCGACTGGCCCTTGTCCTCGACGAGGTGTTCGAGGCCGCGGTGCTTCGTGTCGCCGCGGTAGAACTCCGCGAGGAACTCCAGCCAGTCTTTCTCGCCGTTCGAGATCTTGTCGAGGATCTCTTCCATTTCGGCTGTGAAACGGAGGTCCACGTAATCAGCGAAGTGATTGCGGAGCAGGCGCGTGACCGCAAACGCGGTGAAGCTGGGGACGAGCGCCTTGCCCTGGCGTGAAATGTAGCCGCGGCGCTGAATGGTCGCGACCGTTGGCGCGTAGGTCGACGGCCGGCCGATGCCTTCTTCTTCGAGCTTCTTGACCAGCGAGGCCTCGGTGTATCGCGCCGGCGGCGAGGTCTCGTGGCCCTTCGCATCGAGGTTGATGAGGATCAGGTCTTTGTCTAGCTTGTCGGGAGACCAGACCTGGTCGCCGACCGCGAGCTTCGGTAGAACCGTGTCCTGATCCGCGAGCTCCGCGGTGGGATCGTCCGAGCCTTCGACATACGCGCGCAGGTAGCCCGGGAACTCAATGGCCTTGCCGCTCGCGTTGAAGGTCGCCGGCGCGCCGTCGTTGGTCTCGCCGGTGATCTCGACCGAGGTGCGCAGCATCTTGGCGTCGGCCATCTGCGACGAGACCGCGCGCTTCCAGATCAGTTCATAGACCTTCAGCTCGTCGGACTCGAGGATCTTCTCGAGCGAGGCGGGCGTGCGATGGAAGTGCGTCGGGCGAATCGCTTCGTGCGCTTCCTGCGCGTTGCGCACCTTGGTCTGGTACTGGCGCTGCTGGTGATACTCGGCGCCGTAGAGCTCCTTGACCGCGGTCGCGGCTTCGCCCAGCGCCTTCTGGCTCAGCGTGGTCGAATCGGTTCGGTGATACGAGATCACGCCTTCGAGTTCGCCGCCGCCAAGGTCCATGCCCTGGAACAGCCGCTGCGCGATCTGCATCGTGCGTTCGGATGAGAACCCGAGCTTGCGGTTCGCTTCCTGCTGCAGCGTGGAGGTCGTGAAGGGCGGCGACGGCCGCTGCGTGAACGGTTTCTCTTCGACGCTGGTGACCGTCCACGGCAGGCGGCGCATCAGCGTTTCGCGCAACGACTGCGCGTCTTTCTCGCCGAGCAGCTTCACCGTGGACGACTCGAGCTGGCCCTTGCTGTTGAAGTCCTTGCCGGTCGCGATGCGCTGGCCGCCGACCTTCGCGAGCGTGGCGGTGAACTCCATCGAGCCGCCGCGCAGCTTCGCTTCGAGATCCCAGTAGCTGGCGGCGCGGAACGCGAGACGCTCTTCTTCGCGCTCAACGATCACGCGCACCGCGACGCTCTGCACGCGGCCCGCGCTGAGTCCGGTCTGTACCTTCTTCCACAGCACCGGCGACAACGTGTAGCCGTATAGCCGGTCGAGGATGCGTCGGCTTTCCTGCGCGCGGACCAGGTTCTCGTCCACATCGTGCACTTCAGCGAGAGCGGCCTTGATCGCTTCTTCCGTGATTTCGTGGAAGACGATGCGGCGGACTTTCACCTTCGGCTTGAGCAGCTCCTTCAAGTGCCAGCTGATGGACTCGCCCTCGCGGTCAGGGTCGGTTGCGAGAATCAGCTCCGATGCGTCCTTCATTGCGGCGCGCAACGCCGTGACGTTTTTCTTCTTGTCACCGGGGACAACGTAATAGGGCGTGAAGTCGCCGTCGGTATCCACGCCGAGGCGGCCCCATGGCTTGCCCTTGATCTCCGCCGGCACCTCGGCCGCGGACTCAGGCAGGTCGCGAATATGGCCGTAACTCGCCTCGACCCGGTACTTGTTACCGAGGAAGCGCGACAAGGTCCTCGCCTTGGCGGGCGACTCAACAATGACTAGCGGCACACCGGATTTCGCCATCGAATTTCTTTACACCTTACCCCGGGAACGAACGAATCGCCCTGATCCAACTCGTTGAATCTCTCCGGTCAGCTCCCATTCAAGGAGCCTGGCCAGCGCTTCGCCAGCCGTAATTTGGAGCTGGCTCGCAATCTCATCTACCGTAAATTCAACAACTTGCAGCGACATGCCTGGTCCCGACGAAGCCCGAAGGGCCGAGTCGGATACCCCCAACTCTTGCAGGATATCGACCGCAGACTCTACGAGCTTTGCCCCGTCTCGCAATAAAGCGTTTGCGCCGCGGTTCCGGCCGCCGACGACCGTACCCGGCACCGCCATGACGTCCCGCCCCTGATCGGCCGCCAGGCGCGCCGTGATGAGCGAGCCGCTCTTCTCCCGGGCCTCGACCACCACCACGGCTTTCGACAGGCCGCTGATGATGCGGTTGCGCCGTGGAAAGTGCCAATCCTCAGGCGCGGCGCCCGGCGGGAACTCGGTGATCAGCAGGCCCTTCGACGCGATTCGTTCCGCGAGAACGTCATTCTCCGCGGGATACACCCGGTCGATCCCCGTGCCGAGCACGGCGATCGTCAGCCCGCCGCAGTCGAGGGCCGCGTTGTGAGCGGCCGAGTCCACCCCGCGCGCCATGCCGCTGACCACGACAATCCCCGCCCGGGCGAGGTCCCCGGCGATTTCGCCTGCCGCGAGTAGGCCTTCCCGAGACGCAGCGCGCGCGCCGATCACGGCGACTGCGATGCCGGACAACGCCCGGCGATCGCCGCGGGTCCAAATGCACTTTGGAGGGTCGGAAATTTCCGCCAGGAGCGGCGGGTAATCCGTATTGCCGAGATGGATGCAGTCCATGCCCAAACACCAGGCAAGCTGCCCCTGACCGACGACGACGGTATCCCGCCTTCGCCGTTTACACAAGTGTCGGCTACGGCGCGGCAGGCCACGGAATGTTCACTTGCCCCTCCCGGGGGACGTGACTATAGTGACCTTTAGGTACCCATGACATCCCGCCACTTGGCGCTCGCGTTGTTCTTGGCCTTGGCGTCGGCACCCGCAGCGTGGGCCGATGCGCGAGGTCAGGCCAAGGAACAAGTCGAGTTCGGCATCCAGGTGGCGCAGCGTGGTCTGTGGAAAGAGGCGATCTACCGCTGGGAACGCGCCGCCCAGATCGATCCCACTTACGCCCCAGCGTTCAACAACCTCGCCGTAGCCTACGAGCACGAAGGTCAGTTGGCGAAAGCGCGAGAAGCGTACGAAAAGGCGCTCGCGCTGGCTCCCAACAATGCGCTTGTCCGGCAGAACTACGACCTGTTCAAGGAAATCAATGACCGCGCGGCTCAAAAAGACGGGCGCTAGTCTCGGTCTCGCGTTGCTGATGGCCGCGACCGCGGCCTGCGGCGGCGGCTACACCGAGATCCCAATCGAAACGCCGATCCAGCCCAAGCTGGACATCACGGCGTTCCAGCGCATTTTTATCGCGGGCTTCATTGCCGGCGCCAACGAAGACGTGGACGCCAACATGGAGACGGTGCGGTTGCTCCGCAGCCAGCTGCGGAACAAGGGCATCATGCGCGTGATCGACGCCGACACGCTGCCGCTGCTCGAAGTCGCGAAGCAGTCTGCCGGCGAGCAGGCGTCGCAGCCGGTGCCCGATCAGCAGGCCGCCGCGCCCGCCGTCCAGGAGCAGGACAAGCCTCCCGTCATCGCGGACGAGAAGGACCTCGAGCAGTACCAGCACATCTTCGCCAACGTCGCCTACTGGAAGAAGATTGGCGAGGAATACCAGCAGCCGCTGATCGTCACTGGCGCGGTGCTGTTCGCGCCGCAGCAGCGGTCCGGCTTCGTGCAGCGCGAGCAGGAGTCGTACGATCCGTTCGGCCGCCGCATCGTGGTGCCCGTCCGGACCTACATGGAACGCAAGGGCTTCGTCCTGCGCCCGACCTTCATCTTCATCGACGGACGCACCGGCGAGACCCTGCACACCGAGACGTTCCGTGAAGAGATCCTCTACAACGCCAGCCAGCAGACCCCGGCCCTGTCCTCGTATTTCGAGCTCATGGATCGGCTGCTCCCGGCCTTCCTTAACACGTTGAGCGCACAGAAGATAAAGGGAACGCGCACCCTCCTGAAATAGGCCTGATAACCAGGATTTCCGGTGAAGGGCTACCTGTATTTGTGGTAGTCTTATGAGTTCCTTAGCTCCGGAGAAACCACAGTGTTTGCAATCATTCAGACCTCAGGCCGCCAGTTCCGCGTTGAACCCGGCGCCGTCATCGCAGTCGACGGCCACAATGCCGGCGAAGCGGGCGGCGAGGTGTCCTTCGACCAGGTTCTGCTCGTCAGCAACGACAACGGCGACGTCACCGCGGGCAGCCCGTTCGTGACCGGCGCCAAAGTGCTGGGCGTCATCGGCGAGCTCGACAAGACGAAGAAGATTCGGATTTTCAAGAAGAAGCGGCGCAAGCAGTACCGTCGTACCAAGGGGCATCGCTCGCTCCTGACGCGCGTCCGCATCACCGACATTCAGGTGTAGTCGATGGCAACAAAAAAAGGTCAGGGTTCGTCGCGCAATGGCCGCGACAGCAATTCACAGCGCCTCGGCGTCAAGCGGTTCGAGGGTAACCTCGTCACCGGCGGCTCGATTCTGGTGCGCCAGCGCGGACGCAAGTACCAGCCTGGGCTGAACGTCGGTCTCGGCAAGGACGACACGCTGTTCGCGAAGGTCACCGGCAAGGTGAAGTTCGAAGATCACGGGTCGCGCGGCCGCCGCATTTCGATTCTTCCTGTCGAGTAACTAGTAGGTAGTAGGCAGTAAGCAGTAGGCAGAAGAGCCTCTGGGCTTCCTGCATACTGCCTACTGCATACTGATTACTAGCCATGCAGTTCGTCGACGAAGTCGACATCCACGTTCAGTCCGGACACGGCGGCAGCGGTTCACTCAGCTTCCGGCGTGAGAAGTTCGTCCCGCGTGGCGGCCCCGATGGCGGCAACGGCGGGCTCGGCGGCTCCGTGTACGCGGTTGCCGATCCGCATCGCAACACGCTCGTCCACTTCTCGTTCAATCCCGACTACAAGGCGCCTCGCGGCGGCAACGGCGCCGGCTCGCTTCGCAGCGGCCGCGGCGGCAAGGACCTCGAGATCCCGATGCCGGTCGGCACGCTGATTCACCGCAAGGATCCGGAGACCGGCGAGCTCGAACAAATCGCCGACCTCACCGTCGTCGGTCAGCGCGTGCTGCTGGCCAAGGGCGGGCGCGGCGGCCTGGGGAATGCGCATTTTGCGACGTCCACGAATCGCGCGCCGCGCAAGGTGCAGCCCGGCGAACCCGGCGAAGAGTTCGATCTTCACCTCACGCTGAAACTGCTCGCCGATGTGGGCCTCGTCGGCTTCCCCAACGCCGGCAAGTCCACGCTCATCTCGGTGATCTCAGCCGCGCGACCGAAGATCGCCGACTACCCGTTCACCACGCTCACGCCGAACCTCGGCGTCGTTGCGCTCAGCGGCGACCGCAGCTTCGTCGTTGCCGACGTGCCCGGCCTGATCGAAGGCGCGCACGAAGGGCACGGACTGGGACACCAGTTCCTCCGTCACATCGAGCGCACCAAGGTGCTCATCCACCTGGTTGACGTATCGAGTTCGTCCGGCCGCGACGCGGTCGAGGATTTCGACACCATCCGCCGCGAGCTCGAGTTGTACAACCCCGAGATGCTGGCGAAGCCGCACCTCGTCGCCGCCAACAAGATCGACGCGGTTGACGACCCCAAGCGCATCAGCGCGCTCGAAAAGCGCGCGAAGAAGCTCAAGCTGAAGTTCTTCCAGATCTCAGCGGTCACCGGCGAAGGCACCAAGGAACTGATCGAAGCAGCGTGGCCGATCATCGCGAAGGGCCGCGCGGACGACCTGAAGGCGCTCGAGCTGGCGCGTGAAGAAGAAGAGCTGTCCCCGACCGAGCGGAGCGCGAAGCGCAGAGCCCGGGAGGAGCGTGAGGTGCCGTCCGACTACAACCCCGCGCTCATGCCGACGATCAAGGCGGGCAAGGCCAGCAAGAAACGGCGATGACTCTCGGGGTGCTCGGCGGCACGTTTGATCCGATTCACCTCGGACACGTGGCGGCGGCCGAAGCCGCGCAACGCGCGCTCGGATTGGACGAGATCGTCCTGGTGCCGTCCCGTATTCCACCCCACCGCGCCGACCCGGCCACCGCCAGCCCCGCCGATCGCTTCGCCATGGCGGAGCTCGCCGCAGCCGGCAAACCCGGCTGGTCGGCATCGTTCATCGAGATCAAGCGCGAGGGTCCGTCGTTCACCTACGACACCCTGGTCGAACTGGGCCGGTCGAAAGGTACGCAGCTTTTCTTCATTACCGGCGCCGATGCATTCGCTGAAATTGCGACATGGTCCCGCTATCCGGCCGTCCTCGACCTCGCGAATTTCGTGGTCGTCTCGCGCCCCGGAATCACGTTAGACTCATTGCGTGAGCGCGTGCCATCAGCCTTTGCCCGTCCATCGACTGCGCATACCCGCGTGATTCTCGTCGAAGCTCACACTCCCGACGTTTCTTCCACTGACATTCGCCGCCGTGTTCGCGCTGGAGAGCGGCTCTCCGGTCTTGTGCCGCCAGCCGTCGCGGACTACATCCAGGCCCATCGTCTCTATCTCGGTCAGTAACTTGCATGGCAAAAACCACCAGCCAGCGGAGTAACAGCAGCAGCACCAAGAAGGCGGTCGCGAAGAAGACCGCCGCGCCGAAAACACCGAAGGCGCCCAAGGCCGCGGGAACACCGCGCCTGCCGAAGGCGATCACCACGGTGATCGACGCGGCACAGGACAAGAAGGCCACCGGCCTCGTGGTGCTCGACCTCAAGAAGGCGGGCGCGTTCACGGACTACTTCGTGATTTGCTCGGCGACGAATCCGCGGCAGGTGCAGGCCATTGCCGATGCGATCGAACAGGCTCTCAAGGGTCAGAAGCAGCGTCCGTCACTGGTGGAAGGCTACGCCCGCGCCGAGTGGATCCTGCTCGACTACTTCGATTTCGTCGTCCACGTCTTCTCGAAGCACGCGCGCGACTTCTACGGCCTCGACCGCCTCTGGGGCAGTGCCACCCGGCACGAGTTCCCGGACGTGGCCTAAACAGGCCAACGGGCCAACAGGCCGTCGGGCCATCAGGAAGTTCTGATGTCCTTGCGGGGCCTGGCCAATCAGCTTCTCTCAACGTTTTTTGAGCCGCCGTGTGCCGGGTGCCGGCAGCGGCTGCTCCATCCGCTCGACGGCGCCGTCTGCGACGAGTGCTGGGCGAACCTGGCCCTGGCAGTACCACTCCACGAGCACTTCCCCGCCGATCAGGCCGTCGCCTCGGCGTGCGCTGTCGACCACTACGACGGGCGCATGAAGGAAATTCTCCACGCGCTCAAGTACGACCGGCGTCGAACGATCTCACCGCGCCTGGGCGCGTTGATGCGCGAACGTGGCCATGCGCTGCTACGAGACGCCGATGTCGTTGTGCCCGTGCCCTTGCATCCGCGCCGCGAGTACGAACGCGGCTTCAACCAGGCTGACGACCTGGCCTCACACCTGGGACTGCCGGTCGCGCGGTTGCTGCGGCGCGTGAGGCACACGCCCTCGCAGATCAATCTACCGCGAGAGCAGCGTCGCGCGAACGTAAGGCACGCGTTCGCGCTCGCCCAGGTTACGGGTTCCTGGTTACAGGTTCCGGGCACAGTGGTGCTGGTCGACGATGTCGCTACGACGGGGGCAACGCTCGATGCGTGCGCGCGGGTGTTGAAGGCTGCGGGCGTAAAGGAAGTACGGGCGCTTACAGCAGCCCGAGTCGATCGCGGACGGCGGTGAGCACGGCCTGCGACACGGAATCCTTGTCCTGCTCCGCATCGATGCGGACCCAGCCAGCTGCCTGTGATTGTCGACGGTAGCTGTCGCGGACGCGCTCGAGTAACGGCATGTCCCGCTCGAACTTGTCCCGATTGGCCTTCTTGCGCGTCAGCGACACGGTTGGCGACATGTCCATGAACAAGGTCAGCGACGGCTGGGGAAGCGGCTGCTGCACTTGCGTCAGCCACTGCGTGTCGAGTCCCTGCGCTTCGCCGTACGCGATGCTCGACGCCAGGTAGCGATCGCAGACCACCATCGTTCCCGCGGCAAGCCACTCGCTGATGCGCTCGCGAAATTCAAATCGATTCGCGATGTAGATCAACTGCAGCGTGTCGGGCTGGTAATGCCGCTCCCCTTTCAACGCCTTGCCAATCTCTTCGCCGAGCGCCGTGGTGTATTCAGGAAAGGTCAGGAACTCCGCCGTGCGGCCGGCGGCCCGAAATGCCGCGAGCAGGCGCTCAGCCTGTGTTTGCTTCCCGCTTTGGTCCAGTCCTTCAAACGCGACCAGATGACCCGGGGTCGTGGGTCGTGGGTCGTGGGTCTTGGGGTTCATTCGGATTCGAGCGCCAGCAGCTCGTCGAGCGTTTGGCGGCGGCGGATGATGCGCCAGTCATCGCCGTCAATCAGCACTTCGGGCGGCAGCGGCCGGCGGAGGTACGTGTGGCCCATGACGGCGCCATACGCGCCGACGTCGCGGACCAGGACGATGTCGCCAACTTCGACCGGCGGGAACTGGCGATCGCGCGCGTAGGCGTCGGTGCTTTCGCAGATCGGACCGACGATATCGACCGGCGCATCCTCGCCGTCACGGCGCAGGAGCGGTTCGATGCGATGGAAAGCGTTGTAGAGCGCGGGACGCATCAGCTCGGTCATTCCCGCATCGAGCACGATGAATCGCTTCGCGCCGGGGAACTGCTTGACGTCCACGACGCGCGACAGCAACACACCGGCGGGTCCCACGAGAATGCGTCCAGGCTCGATCGCGACCTTGAGCCCGCTGCCTCGCGTGGCCGCGACCAGCGCGCGCACGTAGTCGGCGGGATTGACGACCGGGCTGCCGTCGTACGAGATGCCCAGGCCGCCGCCCATGTCGAGATGCTGCAGCTCGATGCCTTCGACGCGCAGATCCCGCGCCAGCGCGACCACGGCCTCCGCCGCGCGGCTCAACGGATCGAGCGTGGTGATCTGCGATCCGATGTGGACGTGCGCGCCGACCGGCAACAAGCCCTGGCGCGATGACATTTCCCGGAACAATCCCGGGGCTTCGTCGATCGGCACGCCGAATTTGTTCGATTTCAATCCGGTCGAGATGTGCGGGTGGCTTTTCGCGTCGATGTCAGGGTTGACGCGCAACGCCACGCGGGCCTTGACGCCCTGGGCAACGGCGCGCTGATCGATGCGCTCGAGTTCGCCCGGCGACTCGACGTTGATCGCCAGCAGCCCGAGTGACACTGCACGATCGATCTCTGCGGCGCTCTTGCCGACACCGGTAAACACGATCTGATCGGGACGGAACCCGCAGCGCAGCGCGACATCGATCTCGCCGGGCGAGTTCGCATCGGCGTGGCTGCCCAGGGACTGCAGCAGCCGGACAATCGCCAGCGACGAATTGGCCTTCATCGCGTAGTGGATGGCGTGCGGATAGCCGTCGAACGCCTCGTCCAGCGTCGCGTAGGACGCGCGGATAGCGGCCGCGTCGTAGGCGTAGCACGGTGTGCCCGCGGACGCGGCGATATCGCTCAATTGAGCGGACCGCGCATCGATGTGTGTGAGGGGAGTGGTGGTCGCCACTCCCCCCATTCTACTGTCTGCTACTGCGAAAAGCCTTTGGCGATGCCGATGCCGGTCAGGGTCCAGTTCACGACCCTGACGGGAACAGGCCT
>DATMJU010000247.1:0-7667 GCA_035553795.1 Vicinamibacterales bacterium | reverse complement strand
GGCGTATCGCAAGTACACCGCCACGATTGGCGTGTTGTCCATGGTCAACACGCCAATCGTGGCGGTGTACTTGCGATACGCCTGCTTGAGCTTCACCAACTCAGCCGAATAGGTGTGGCGATTGTGCAGCTCGAACGACAGCGTCACCGGGCCGCGATGAGGCGGAATGGTGACGAGGATGCCTTCCTTCGGGTCGGCCCCCGTCAACACATCGCAAAACCGGCGGCCGGTAGTGACGCCAATGCCTAGTTCGGATGAGCAGGTCAGCTCCGCCTGGATGCGAGAGAGCGGCGGCTCCGTCGCCTTCCTCGTCGCCGGCGCGGTCTTCTTCGGTGTGGTCTTGCGGGTTTGCGCGTCGAGCGCGGGAATTGCAAAGAGGGTTGCACAGAGAAGTGCGGTGACCACACGCATGCTCTCAGTATAGCGTCCAGCGGCAGGCCGATTGCTTGTAGCATGCCTCTGACCCGTTCCCCAGACGGGTCGTTGTTTTCCATTAAGTATTGAAAGTCGCAACGGACTCTCGAAGGAGACTCTCCATGAACCGAGTACGACTGTGGTTGGCGGCCCTGGCTCTCGCGGCAGTATCAGCGTTCCCCGTGGCTGCCCAGGTGCAAACGGGATCTATCCTGGTGCGCATCACCGACTCACAAGGTGGCGCGGTCCCCGGTGTGGCGGTGACCCTCACGAGCCCCGTGCTCGTGTCGGGAACCATGACCGGCGTGAGCGACAGCGGGGGCGTCAATCGCTTTCCGTCGCTGCAGCCTGGCATTTACACGGTGAAGCTCGAACTGCAGGGCTTCCGCACGGTCGTGCGTGAGAACGTGCAGGTGGTCGTCGGCCAGACGGTTCCCCTCGATCTGCAGTTGAGCGTGGCGACGGTGGCGGAAACGGTCACCGTCACCGGCAGTTCTCCCGTGGTCGATACCACCACCGCGAACACCAGCGTCAACCTCGGCGAGCAGTTGCTGCAGGGCACGCCGGGCGGGCGTGACATCTGGGGGCTCGTGGAATACAAGGTGCCAAGCCTGCTGATCACCCGGCCCGATGTGGGCGGCACCTCCGGCGGCCTGCAGGGCACGTTCAACGCGCGTGGCACGACCAGCGCGCAGAACTCGAGTTACCTGAACGGCATCAACGTCGGCGACCCGGCGGCGATCGGCGCCGCGGGTTTCTACTACGACTTCGACGCGTTCGAGGACATCCAGGTCTCGACCGGCGCGCACGACATCACCGTGCCGACCAGCGGCGTGTTCCTCAACATGGTGACGAAGAGTGGCGGCGAAAGCTGGAAGGGCCGCCTCACCGGCGCGTGGCTGGGCGACGCCACGCAGACGCAGAACATCGACGCCAACCTGTTGCGCTACGGCTTCCGGCCGGAGACCAACGCGGTCGATTTCGTCTCCGACGTCAACATCAGCGGCGGCGGACCGATCATCGCGCGCAAGCTGCGCGTCTTCACCTCGTTCCGCGACTGGCGCGTGCACGTGAACGTGCCGGCGGCGTTTTCGACGCTGGTGCTCGACAAGACCGACATCACGTCCGGACTGGTCAACGCGAACTACCAGTTGAACAGCAACAATCGGCTGACAGGCCTGTACTCGCGGCAGTACTACAAGAAGCCGAACCGCTTCCTGACCGCCTCGAACGTCACCGTGCTCGAGTCCACCAACAACGAAGACGACGTGTTCGACATCTACCAGTTGCTGTTGAACTCGGTGGTGACACAACGGTTCTTCATCGATGCTCGCATCGGGCTCAACCGCATTTTCTTCCCCACCTACCTGAACGGCAACGACCAGACGTTGCTCGATACCGCGACCAACATCCGCACGCGCAACGCCGCAAGCGGCGCGGAGCGCTGGCGCGATCGCTACCAGGTCAACACGACCGGCCAGTACTATCTCGATGAAGCGCTGGGCGGCCGCCACGAATTCAAGTTCGGCGTCGACTACTCGCACATGCCCGTCGAGCAGCGCGACGTGCGCTTCGGTGACGTCGACCTGACCTACAGCAGCACCACCGGGCTGGCGCAGAACGTGACCCTGTTTGCGACGCCGGTCTATTCGAAGACGGCGCTCGACGTGCTTGCGCTCTTCGCGCAGGACTCCGTTTCCTGGAAGCGGCTGACGGTCACTGCCGGTGTCAGGTGGGAGCACCTCAATGGCTACCTCCCCGAGCAGAGCAGCCCGGCCAGCGCGTTCTTCCCAACACTGCAGCGGACGTTCGAGAAGATTCCCGACGTCGTTGACTGGAAGACATTCGGTCCGCGCCTCAGCGCGGCCTACGATCTGATGGGCAACGGCCGCACCGCGCTGAAGCTCGCGGCCGGGCGCTACTACTACATGATCGCGTCGGGTGGCGGTATCCTCGGCGGCTTCAACCCGAACGGCAACTACTCGGAGCAGTACACCTGGAACGACATTAACGGCGACCGCCACTTCCAGCCGGGCGAAAACACCGGCACGCCGGTGATCTCCAGGGTCGACACCTCCACGGTGTCGCGCGATCCTGACTACCGCCGGCCCTATACCGATGAATTCACCGGCGGCATCGATCACGAGCTGTTTGCAAACCTTCGCCTCAGCATCACCGGCACTCACCGCGTCGAGCGCGATGTGCAGGCGACCTCGAATCCGGCGAACCCCTACGACACCTTCCTGACGACGCGCGCGGACAACGGGCGGGACGGCGTCGCGGGGACCGCGGACGATTCGACCTTCCAGTTCTACAACCGCAATTCCACGGCGGTGAACCGGACTTTCTTCACCAATGACCCGACGTTCCGCCAGACCTACAACGGCATCGAGATCACCGGCACCAAGCGCATGTCAAACCGGTGGCAGATGTTGATGGGATACACCTATAGCCAGACGCGCCAGAAGGGCCTGAGCGTCAACGTCAATCCCAACGCCTTGATCAACGCCGAGGGCCCGGTGACCGGCCAGACCGGCGATCGGCCGCACCAGTTCAAGGTGACGGGCACGTACATCCTGCCGTTCTACAACATCGGCTTCGCCGCGAACTTCAACCGCTCGAGCGGCGCGGTGATCACGCGATCGATCAATACCCCGCAGGCGGTGGGAGGCAATACCGCGGTGAACGTCGAGCCGCTGGGATCCTATCGGTTGCCGACGCGCACCGCCGCGGACCTTCGCGGCTTCAAGACTTTCACCTTCGGCGCGCGCAGCCTGGAGGTGTCGGTGGACGTCCACAACATCACCAACGACAACACGTTCTGGGATGCGCGTTCGCTGGGCGGGACGATCAACCTGCGCCAGAACGGCGATCCGAACGGCGCGCTCAACACCGTACCGCAGTTCGGATCACCCGCGCAGGTCCTGGGACCGCGCAACGTCCGCTTCAACGTGGCGTTCAGGTTCTAGACGTCATCACTGTGATGGTGTGAGCCAACCGGGAGCGGCAGTCCTGTCACGGACAGGCTGCCGCCTCGCAGCTTCAGCAGTTCGAGGAACTCCATGCGCGTGCGCTGCTGGTCGCGGAACGCGCCGAGCATCGCGCTCGTGATCGTGTAGGAGTTCTGCTTTTCCACGCCGCGCATCGCCATGCACAAGTGCGTGCCCTCGACGACGACGGCTACTCCGAGCGGCTTGATCTTCTCGGTGATGGTGTTGGCAATCTGGTTCGTCAGCCGCTCCTGCAACTGCAGGCGTCGGGCGAAGATGTCCACCAGGCGGGGAATCTTGCTCAGGCCAATCACCTTGCCGTTCGGGATGTACGCGACGTGGCACTTGCCGAAAAACGGCAGCAGGTGATGCTCGCACATGCTGTAGAAGTCAATGTCGCGGACAATGACCATCTCGCTATAATCGACGCTGAACAACGCCTCGTTCAGGACCGCATCAATGTCAGCGGAATATCCGCTCGTAAGAAATCGCAGCGCCTTGTCGACCCGCCTGGGCGTCTTGACCAGCCCTTCGCGTTCCGGGTCCTCACCCAGTTCGGTCAACATCTGGCGTATCAGATCCTGCATCTGGTTATTGTACGTCGCGGGTGCGACGGGTGCAGCAGGTGCGACGGGTGCAACAGGTGCGTCAGCCATTCCGCTCTTGGATGCACGGGTCGCCATCCAGGTTCCCGCCGGCGATCCGGACGCGCTTTACAAGGATCGCGAGAACCGCGACAGCGCCATCAAGGCCGCCGAGATCTGGGCCGCGCGGCTGGCCGCCAATTCCAAAGACTTCGAATCCGCCTACCGGCTGGCCCAGGCGCGCTACTGGCTTGGTACCAACGGCCTGCCCGCGCCGGAGCGGCGAGCCGCGCTTGAAGCCGGCATTGTTGCCGCGCGCGCCGCGGTGGCGATGGACAGCACCCGTCCCGAGGGACATTTCTGGATGGCCGCGAACATGGGCGCGCTCGCTGAATCGTTTGGCCTGACCCAGGGCATCAAGTACCGCGGGCAAATCAAGAGCGCGCTGCTTGCCGCGCTGAAGGCGAACCCGGCCTACCTCGATGGATCTGCGGATCGCGCGCTCGGGCGGTGGTACTTCAAAGTGCCGGGACTGTTCGGCGGCAGCAATCGCAAATCCGAGGAGCACCTGCGCAAGGCGCTGAGCTACAACACCGACAGCATCATCACGCGCCTGTTCCTCGCCGAGACGCTCGAGGATCTCGGCCGTGTCCCCGAGGCGCGCAAAGAAGCGCAGGCGGCGGTGGATGCGCCGTTCGATCCCGATTGGACACCTGAAGACCGGCGCTTCAAGGAAGAAGCGAAGCGGATGTTGCAGCGGTTGTCGCGCTGACGCCAATGAGCGCCGACCTCGATTCCGGAGCGCTGCCGTTCGGGGGCACGCTCGTCCGGGGAACGAACGAAGGCGGCGAACCGCTGTTCTCGCTCGATCCCGAGCAGTCGCGCCGCGCCAAGTACCGCCGCGGCTACAAGCTCAACGTCATCCAGATCCCGCTCATGCGCATCGTCGGCTTCGTGGCGATGACGCTGGCCGCGCTGCTCTACGACCTCACTCTCCCTGTCTTTCCGCTCGAGTCGTTCCTCGCGCTCGCGGCGATCAACCTCGGCTACGGCCTGGTGGCGCTGGTGGCGGTGCGGGCGCTGTACGACCGTGTCGGCCGCTTCGACCTGACGCTGGTGTTCCTGCACCTGGACGTCGCGATGTGGCTGGTCACGATGCACCACGTCAACTCCGCGGATCAGCTGTTCGTGTTCTTCCTGCTGGTGCGCGTCGGCGACCAAGTGGGCTTCGGGTTCCGGCGCGCCTTCTACTTCACCCACGTGGTGGTGGGGACCTACCTCGCTTACCTGTGGTGGCTGTCCACGCAAATCGAGCTGGCCTGGGCCAACCATCTCTACGTCGCCGCGACGATGTACTTGATCGGCGCGTACATATCGGTGACGGGCATCGCGATTGAATCGCTGCGCAAACGGTCGAGCGAGGTCGTGCGCCAGGCGCGCGACCTGCTGCGCCAACTCGAAGCCCGCACGGCGGAACTGCACGCGCAGGCCGTTGAACTCGAGCAGGCGAAGATCCAGGCGGAAGGCGCCAGCCAGGCCAAGTCGGCGTTTCTCGCGACGATGAGTCACGAGATCCGGACGCCGATGAACGGCATCATCGGCATGACCAGCCTGCTGCAGGACAGCCCGCTGGACGCGTCCCAGCGCGAATACACCGAAACGATTCGCGAGAGCGGCCAGAGCCTGCTGGTGATCATCAACGACATCCTCGACTTCTCGAAGGTGGAGTCGGGTGCCGTCGTGCTCGACCGGAGGCCGTTCGATCTGCGAGAAGCGGTGACGCGCGGCATCGAGTTGCTGGCGCCCCAGGCACGCGCCAAGTCCTTGCGGCTGGAATGCGCCATCGATCCTGAGGTTCCGCCGCGCCTGCTCGGCGATCCGGAAAGGCTGCGCCAGGTGCTGATGAACCTCGTCGCCAACGCCATCAAGTTCACCGAGCGTGGTGCCATCGAGGTGTCGATCCGCGTCGCCGGCAGCGACGACGCCTCGACGGTCGCGCCCGTGACGCTGGAGTTCTGCGTCGCCGACAGCGGCATCGGCATTTCTCCGTCGCAGCAGGATCGACTGTTCCGCCGTTCTCACAGGTCGACAGCAGCATCGCGCGCCGTCACGGTGGCACCGGATTGGGCCTCGCGATCAGCAAGGGCCTGGTCACGGCGATGGGCGGACGGATCTGGGTCGAGAGCGCCGCCGGCGCAGGCGCGCGCTTCTGCTTCACCGTGCCGACGGAAGCAGCGCCGCTCGTCTTCGGTCCGGCGGAATCCGGATCGCCATTCGACGAGACGCTCGCCGGGCGGATGCCGATGCGGATTCTCCTGGCCGAAGACCTGGCCGTGAATCAGAAAGTGGCGCTGGCCATGCTGCGCCGCTTCGGCTACCGCGCCGACACCGCGATGAACGGCGTCGAGGCTGTCGACGCGGTCAAGCGACAGCACTACGACCTGGTGCTCATGGATATTCAGATGCCGGAGATGGACGGGCTTGATGCCACGCGAGCCATCGTGGCGCTCGGCGTACCTCCCCTGCCGGTCATCGTGGGATTGAGCGCGAATGCGATGGCCGAGGACGTGCAGGCGGCGATGCAGGCCGGGATGAACGGCTACTTGTCGAAGCCGATCAACCCGGTGGAGTTGGGAGCGCTACTGGAGAAGGTCGGACGGGAACGGTCCGGCTGAAGCCGGCCGCACCGGCTGCGCTTACTTGCTGTAGTCGTAGAAGCCCTTGCCGGACTTCTTGCCAAGATGGCCGGCGAGCACCATGCGCTTCAGCAGGGGCGGCGGCGCAAAGCGCTGCTCGCGGAACTCGTCGAACATGATGTTGGCGATGTAGTACGTCGTATCGAGGCCGACGAAGTCGAGCAGCGTCAGCGGCCCCATCGGGTGGCCGCACCCGAGCTTCATGCCGTTGTCGATGTCCTGCGCGGTGCCAAGGCCCTCTTCGAGACAGCGAATCGCATCCAGCAGGTACGGCACCAGCAGGCGGTTGACGATGAAGCCGCCGCGATCGGGCGCGGTGATCGGTTCCTTGCCGATCGCCTTCACGTAGGCGAGCAACGCGTCATGCGTCTCCTGGCTCGTGGCCAGCGCGCGGATCACTTCCACCAGCTTCATCAGCGGCACGGGATTGAAGAAGTGCAGGCCCGCGACCTTGTCGGGACGCTTGGTGCCGGCGCCGAGCTCGGTGATGCAGAGCGATGACGTGTTGGACGCGATGATGCACTGCGGGCCGACCACCGCTTCGACCTGCGCGTAGGCCTGCTTCTTGATCTCGACGTTCTCGATGATTGCTTCAATCACGAGATCGCAGTCCTTCAGGTCGGCATACTTGGTCGTGCCGCTCAGGTTATCGAGAACCGTCTTCTTCTGCTCCTCGGTGACCTTGCCCTTTTCGACACCGCCCGTCAGGAACTTCTCGATGCGTCCGAGGCCCTTTTTCAGGACGTCCTCGTTCACTTCGAGCACGATCGTCTTGAATCCGGCCGCGGCGGACACCTGCGCGATGCCCGCGCCCATCAGCCCACAACCGAGAACGCCTACTGTCTTAATCGCCATGCTGATCCCCGATCCCTGATCCCTGATCCCTGATCCCTGCTCCCTAGCAGGCTGCTGAAAAAGGGGTACCCATGATGCCGATCGTCGTACTACACTGCCGGGCGGAGGCCAGCGTATGCGCGGAGGCG
>DATMJU010000246.1:0-2431 GCA_035553795.1 Vicinamibacterales bacterium | reverse complement strand
GTGTGACCGCCGCGGCCATCGCGTCGATGATGCTGTCGACCTGCGCTTGCGAAAATTCGGCGAGGATGAGCTGCGCGGCTTTCGCGCGGCGCGCCAAGGCCCGCGCTTCAGCAATGGAAGCGAGATCTTTGTCTGTCTGGGCTGGTGCGGCTGATGCGGCCACGTTCCTTGAGACCTTAAGACCTTAAGACCTCAGGATCTCAAGCCTTGGGGAGTATTCGTTCGACTTCCGCATGTGGACGGGGGATGACGTGCACCGAGACCAGTTCGCCGACGCGGCGCGCGGCGGCAGCCCCGGCATCCGTTGACGCCTTCACGGCGCCGACATCGCCGCGCACGAGCACGGTGACAAGACCGGCGCCGATGTATTCGGTGCCCACCAGCAGCACGTTCGCGGCCTTGACCATGGCGTCGGCCGCCTCGACCGAGCCAATAAAGCCCTTTGTTTCGACCATGCCCAGAGCGTCTCGCACTGTGTCCATTGGATTGGCCAGCATGATATTCTTGTTCGCCACCCTATGCAACGGAGAGACAGTGTGAGAGGACTTGTGAGCGGCTGTGTACTGGCAGCGCTCGTTGTAACCCTGGCCGGCTGCAGTGAAGCCGAGGACACCACGCCGCCCGTCGGGTCGATGCAGGTGTCGCTGTCGCGCCCGAAGGCCGCGCTGGGAAGCCCCGTCGAGGTTACCTACAAATTCACGCTGAACCAGGACGCGCCCGGCCTCGGGCAGCGCCGCGTCTTCGTCCACTTCCTGGACGCGGACGAAGAGCTGATGTGGACCGACGATCACGACCCGCCGACGCCGACCACCGAGTGGAAGCCGGGCCAGACCGTGGAATACACGCGGACGATGTTCATTCCGAGCTATCCGTATGTGGGCGCCGCGAAGGTTGCGGCCGGCGTGTACTCGCCTGCCAATAACGATCGCCTGAAGCTGTCCAATGAAGACCGCGGCGACCGGTCGTACAAGGTTGCCGATTTCGAACTGCTGCCGCAGACCGAAAACATCTTCGTGATCTTCAAGGATGGCTGGCATCCCGCGGAAGTCGTCACCGATGGCGCGGGCCGTACAGAATGGCAGTGGAGTAAGAAGGACGCCACCATCGCCTTCCGCAATCCCAAGCGCGACGTCACGCTGGTGCTCCAGGTGGACAATCCCGCCACGGGACCAAATACCGCGCAGCAGGTCACCGTCCAGATCGGCGACCAGGCCATCACCACGATTCCGCTGACGGCCGGCAACGCACAGGTGCTGAAGTTTCCCGTGACCGCCGCGCAGCTTGGCGCGTCTGACATGGTGGAGATGAAGTTCACCGCCGACAAGACATTCGTGCCGGCGCTCGACGCCTCATTGAAGAGCGGCGACCCACGCGAGTTGGGCGCGCGCTTCTTCCACGTGTTCATCCAGTAGCAGCATGTCAAAGACCGCCTTCGCGATCGTCACCGCCGGCCTGGTGCTGATGGCCTCCGACGCGAGGGCAGAGATCGTGGTGTTCAAGAACGGCCGCACGATGTCGGTGAAGTCGGTGGTCGTTGACGCCAACACTGCCGTAATGCGGCTTCGCGAAGGTGGGGAAGTCAGCTTCCCGGCCTCGATCATCGCCCGCGTCGATCCGGATGAAGTGCCGTACCCGGAGACCGCGAACGAGCCGGCAGCCGCCGAGATTGCGGCTGTTGATTCTGCGCCTTCACGGGTCCCGGATCCCGGTTCGCGCATCCCGGATGAAGTCCTCGCCACCCGGCCGTTCGCGGAGCTGATTTCGACGGTCGCCGAAGCGCACCAGGTGGACAAGCGCCTCGTGCACGCGGTCATTCAGCAGGAATCCGGCTATCAGGCGCGCGCCCGCTCGAAGAAGGGCGCCAAGGGCCTGATGCAGCTGATGCCAGGCACCGCGCGTCAGTACGGCGTCCGCAACTCCTACGACCCGAAGGCGAACCTCGAGGCCGGCGTCCGCCACTTGAAGGACCTGATGAGCCGCCTCGATTTGCCCATGGCGCTGGCCGCCTACAACGCCGGCGAGGCGACCATCAAGCGCTACGGCGGCCTGCCGCCGTTCCCGGAGACCCAGAACTACGTCCGCAGCATCCTGCGTCGCGTGGGGTCGGCCGGCGGCAATTAATCGCCTCACAACCAGCCATTCCATCGTTCCTGGTCGTCTAACCAGGTGGGAATACGTGTGGGAATGCGTGACCTGAAACCCGTATAATCCCCATTGAGTCAACCTTTTAGGGATGGAATTCCGCTGCCGCCTCGGCACGACCTCGGGTGAGATCATCGAGGGCGTCTACGTCGCCCAGAACGAAGCTGCCCTCCGGCGCGAGCTCGAGGACAAGGGACTGCACGTCCTTTCACTTCGGCCGCGGCTTGGTTTCGCCGGCCTGAGTTTCGGCGGTCAGACCCGCAAGATCGCGCGCCACGAGTTCCTCGTG
>DATMJU010000245.1:0-9474 GCA_035553795.1 Vicinamibacterales bacterium | reverse complement strand
CTTCTTCAGCTTGGTGCCGGCATCATGCCAGGCCTCGCCGTACTCGCTGCCGCCGCGCATGTTGACGCTCGCGTAGACGAAACCCTGCTCGAGCAGCGCGATGCGCAATGAGTTGAAGCCGGGTGTGGTGGCGATGTTGAAGCCGCCGTATCCGTACATCAGCGTCGGGTTGTTGCCGTCGAGGGTGAGGCCCTTCTTGTGGACGAGGAACATCGGCACCCTCGCTCCGTCCTTGCTGGTCACGAACACCTGCCGGGTCTCGTACTGCTTGGTGTCGAGGCCGGGGATGGTGGGCGCGCGGAACAGCGAGCTCTTTCGCGCGGCGACGTCGTAGCGGAAGATCGAGGTCGGATAGTCGAACGACGTGTAGGTGTAGAACAGCGACGTGTCGTCCATGTTGCCGCCGAAGCCGCTGACGCTGCCGAGGCCCGGGAGCTCCACCTCGTTCTCGAGCGCGCCTTCCAGGTTGTGCACGTAGGCCTTCGACGCCACGTCCTTCATGTAAGTGGCGATGACCTTGCCGCCCGCGACCGCGACCGAATCGATGGTGTCGCTCTTCGGCGCGATGATCACCTTCCAGTTGGCGCGCTCGGGTTTCGCGGGATCGATGCGCAGCACGCGGCCGTTGGGCGCCTCGTTGTCGGTGAATACCAGCAACTCACCGCGCACGCTCTCGAGCACGTTGTAGCTGTCGTCACCGATCTCGGGAATCAGCGGCATGAACTTCGAGCCGGGTTTCGAAAGGTCCTGCACGAACACGGCGTTACCCTGCTTGCCGGTGCCGCGGTCGGAGACGTCAAGCACCGCGAAGCGCTCGTCTTCGGTCGTGGTCAGCGTGTGGAAGCGCTGCGGGTTCTTCGGGTCGCTGAACACCAGCTCGTCGGCCGACTGCGGCGTGCCGATGCGGTGGTAATACACCATGTGGTTCTCGTTGATCGACGAGCGCTCGGTCCCCTTCGCCGGCTGCGGATAGCGGCTGTAGTAGAACCCGTTGCCACGCCACGCGATGCTCGAGACCTTGACCCACTCCACGCGATCGCTGAGCGGCTGCTTCGTCGCGAGGTCCATCACGCGGTACTCGATCCAGTCGGACCCGCTGCGCGACACGCCAAACACGGCGAGCTTGCCGTCCTTCGACGGCGCAAAGCCGGCAAGGCGCTCGGTGCCGTCCTCCGACCACTTGTTGGGATCGATCAGGACTTCCGGGGTGCCGTTCAGGCCCTTCTGGATGTAGAGCACGCTCTGGTTCTGAAGGCCGTCGTTCTTCGAGAAGAAATAGTGCTCGCCGCGACGCGACGGCGACGAGTACTTGGCGTAGTTAAAGAGCGCCTGCAGGCGTTTGTTCAACTGCGCGCGGTACGGAATCGTGTCCAGGTACGCGAAGGTCACCTTGTTCTGTGCCTCGACCCACGCGGCGGTCTCGGCCGACGTGTCGTCTTCGAGCCAGCGGTACGGATCGGGCACCTTCACCCCGTGATACGTATCGACGTGGTCGACGGTCTTGGTAACCGGATATTGGATGCCTTGGGCGGACAGGGTCGCCGACAGGGCCAGGATGCCGAGCAGGACTTTCTTCATGGCCCCGAATTATATTGAGATATTCGCTCCTACACTCCATTAGCTAAGTGGGCCGGCGGCCATCGAATGACGTTATATGCGTGGGCGAAACGCCGTCACTTGCCCCGCCTGCCCGCCGGCGAGCCCCGGTTTTTCGACGTGGCCGATGACGCGCGCGTGCTCGCGCACTGCAATTGGCAGCCGGACCGTAAGGCGGCGCCGACGCTGCTGGCGCTGCACGGTCTCGAAGGCTCCAGCGAAGCGCACTACATGCGCGGCCTGGCCGAAAAGGCCTTCGCCGCCGGCTTCAACGTGGTGCGCCTCAACCAGCGCAATTGCGGCGGGACCGAACACCTGTCTCGCGGCCTCTATCATTCAGGCCTGACCGCGGATCCGCGCTTCGTGCTGACCGAGTTCATCGAGCGCGATCGCCTGTCGCGGTTCGCGGTCGCGGGCTACTCGCTGGGCGGCAACGTCACGATGAAGCTTGCGGGAGAGCTGGCCGGCGACGCCATCCCCGAGGTGAAGGCATTTGCCGCGGTCTCGCCGGTAATCGACCTCGAAGCCTGCATGCAGGCGATCGAACGTCCCGCCAATCGCATCTACGAGTGGAACTTCTGCCGCAACCTGCAGGGGCGCATGCGCCGCAAAGCCAGGGTGTTCCCCGGCGCGTTCCCCACCGACGGGCTGTGGAAGGTGTGGTCGATCCGCGCGTTCGACGATCGCTATACCGCTCCGAACGCCGGCTATGCCAACGCCAACGAGTACTACCACCGCGCCAGTGCCGCGCGCGTCATCGACCGCGTGGCGCGGCCGGCGCTGATCCTCAGCGCCGCCGACGACCCGTTCGTGCCACCCGAGATTTTTGAGGTGCCGGAGGTCCGGAACAATCCGCACATTACGACCGTCATCACACCCGGCGGCGGCCACTGCGCCTTCGTCGAGGAGGCGTCCGTCAGCGCGACAGCGAGCGAGGTCGCCGGCGGCGACTATGATGGCTACTTCGCCGAGCAACTCGTCGTCGAATTTCTCAAGGAGAAAGTCACATGACCAAGTCCGTTCGTCTGGTTCTCGCCACGCTTGCGGTGCTCGCCTTCGTCAACGTCGCGGCCGCCCAGAAGCCCGGCGTTGGCACGTGGGATCTCACCACCGTGTCTCCGGAGGGCGAGTTCAAGTCCACCCTCGTGATTCGCGAGGAGGGCGGCAAGCTGAAGGCGTTCGGCAAAAGCGCTAACGGCGAGCGCGCCTACGACAGCGCCGAGATTGAAGGCGACAAGGTCAAGCTCGTGGTGACCATCAACTACAACGGCTCGCCGATGGTCATCACCTACACGGGCAAGTTCGAAGCCTCCAGAATGGGCGGCGAGGCAGACTATGGCGGCCTCGCGACCGGCTCGTGGGCGGCGACGGCGGCGAAGTAGGCCTAGGGGCGTAGGGGCTTAGGGGGCGAGCGTCGGCTTGTACGCCGGCGCTTTCCGTGCCTTGGTGGCCTGCTCCAGCGCGAACGCGAATCCGAGCAAATCACCTTCGGTGTAGGCGCGGCCCATGAAGGTCACGCCGAGCGGCAGGCCATGGCTGTCACCAATCGGCACGGTGATACTCGGAGTGCGTGCGACTGCCGCCATGCCGTAGCCCGCACCGACGAAGTGATCGCCGAGTACGTGATCGGTCGGCCACGCGGGCGAGAGGCTTGGCGCGATGAGGGCGTCCAGCTTGCCGGTTTCCGGCGTACCGTCGAGCGTCGCCAGCAGGCCGTCCTTCCCCGCCAGACGAACGGCGTTGTCCCGCGCCTTTATGTACTCGGGCTCGGTAATGGGCCCCTTCGCCTGTGCCTGCTCGAAGATCTCCTGTCCGAAGAACGGCATCACCTGCTTGGCGTTGGCCTTGTTCCACGCGATCAACGCTTCTAGCGAGGTGTGAGGCGACTTGGCTTTCGCGAGGTAGGCGTTCAACCCGTCCTTGAACTCGTAGAGCAGCACGGCGAACTCCGCAGCGTTCCAGTCGTTGTAGGTCGGCACCTTCACGTCGACCACTTCCCCGCCCGCGGCCCTGATGGCCTCCACCGCTTTCAGCGTCGAGGCGTCGACGTCGGGGTGATAGCCCATCGCCTGGCGCACCAAGCCAAACCGCTTGCCCTTCAACGCGTCGGCCTTGAGAAAGGCCGTGTAGTCGGCTGCGATGTGTCCGGTCGCCGCTGCTCCGGAGGGATCGGATGGATCGACACCGGCCATCGCGCCAAGCAGCAGCGCCGCATCGGCGACCGTTCTTGTCATCGGGCCGGCCGTATCCTGCGAAATCGAAATCGGAATGATCCCGGTGCGGCTCACGAGGCCAACCGTGGGCTTCAGACCGACGAGGCCATTCACCGAGGCCGGGCAGATGATGCTGCCGTCGGTCTCTGTGCCCACCCCGACGGCGCCCAGGCTCGCCGCGATCGCGGTGCCCGTGCCGGAACTGGATCCGCAGGGGTTGCGGTCGAGCACGTACGCGTTCTTCGTCTGCCCGCCGCGCGAACTCCACCCCGAGGACGAGCGCGTCGATCGGAAATTGGCCCACTCGCTGAGGTTCGTCTTGCCGAGGATCACCGCGCCGGCGTCGCGCAGACGCTGCACCATGAAGGCATCCGTCGAGGGCCGATTGTCCGCCAGCGCGAGTGAGCCCGCAGAGTTCACCATGCCGGCAACATCGACGTTGTCCTTGATCAACACCGGCACGCCGTGCATCGGTCCCCGCACCTTGCCGGCCTTGCGTTCGGCGTCGCGCGCCGTCGCATCGGCGATCGCGTTCGGGTTGAGCTCGATCACCGAATCGAGGCGCGGACCGCCGTCATCCACCTTCGCGATGCGATCGAGATACGCCCGCGTGAGCGCCTCTGAGGTCAGCTCCCCTTTCTCCATCCGGGCCCGAGCGTCGGACGCGCTCAGCTCGACGATGTCCAGGGCTGGTGCGGCGGGCTGGGCAGGCGCCGCGGGAGGGGCCGACGTGCAAGAGAAGCTGCCAACTGCCAACAGGAGAACTGCCAACTGCGTCATGTGAACGGCCAACTGCGTCATGTCGTTTGCCCCAGGAGATTCATCATTTGCTGTCCGAAAGCAGCGCCTTTGCCTTCATCTTCGTGCTTGAAATACACGAACACGTCCTTTGCATTCGCGCTCAGCTTCGTCGCGGTCTCGGCCCACCGCGCAATGTCGGCGTCGCCGTAGCCTTCATCACGCAGGCGAAAGTAGGCGTAATCAGCGGTGCTGACGAGCGGTGTCTCGCGCGTCTCGCTATCGGCAAAGCACAGCGCGATATTGCGCGCGCGCAGCGCGTCATAGACCTCGTCATCGAGCCATGATGGATTGCGGAATTCGAAGGCCGCGGTCGTCTTCGGCGGCAGCAACGCGAGGAACTCGTTCAGCAGCCCGACGTCCTTCTTGAAATTCGGCGGCAGTTGGAACAACAGCGCAGCCAGCTGCGGACCGAGTTCCGCTGCGGCCGTGATGAAGCCCTGCACCGATTGCTCGACTTCAGCGGCACGCAGCCGCTTGTCGTGCGTGATGCGCTTGGGCGCCTTGAGCGTGAACCGGAAGGTCTCTGGCACCTGCGCGCGCCAGCCGGCAATCAGCTTCGGCGTCGGCATCCGGTAGAAGGTGTAATTGATCTCGACGGTCGGGAACTTGCCGGCGTAGTACGGCAGCATCTTCGTGACCGGCAGATCGGACGGATAGAAGCTGCCCTTCCACTCCGGATAGTTGTAGCCGCTGGTCCCGACGAGAATCATTGGGGGACAGTATAATTTCGATTGAAGATTGGGTGATTGATGACTGTTGGGCGATTGTTGATTGCTGGATTGGTGATTCTCGGTTCCGCGTGCTCCAGCGATCCCGAAATTCCCACCTACGAACTCAAGGGACAGATTCTCGTCGTCAAGCCCGAGACCAACGAGGTGCTGGTCAAGCACGAGGACATCAAGGGCTTCATGCCGGCGATGACCATGCCCTATACCGTCAAAGACACTGCCCTGCTGAAGGACCGCGTCCCGGGCGACCTGATCACCGCGACGCTGCACGTCGCGTCGGACGGCCCGTATCTGTCGAACATCAACAAGACCGGCACCGCGCCGTTGCCGGACGACGCGCGCAGTGACATTCCACCGGCGGCCAACGTGCACCTGCTGAAAGCGGGCGATCCTCTTCCGGCCACGCCGCTCGTTGACCAGGGCCGCTCCATCACCTTCGCGGATTTCAAGGGTTCCGCGCTCGCGGTGACTTTTATCTACACGCGCTGCCCGCTGGCGAACTTCTGCCCATTGCTCGACCGGCGCTTCGCGGAGGTGCAGAAGATCGCTGCCTCGGATCCGGCGCTCGCCGGCAAGGTCCGGCTGCTGTCGATCAGCTTCGATCCGGCGTTCGATACAGACGCCTCGCTGAAGGCGCACGCGGAAAAGCTCGGCGCCGATCCGAACGTATGGCGATTCGCGACCGCCGAGCAGGCCGTGGTCGATCGCCTGGCGGCCGAATTCGGCATCAACGTGATTCGCGAGAAGGACGGCACCATCACGCACAACCTGCGCACCGCGATCGTCGATCCATCCGGACGCGTCACCTCGATTCTCGATAACAACGCGTGGAGCGCCGGCGAGCTTGCCGCCGGCCTGAAGAATGCCCTCGCCGCCCCGCGTTAGCGCCAGGCGGGTCACGCCGCCGCAACTCCCCTTCACCAAGGCAGAACGCGCGCTCATCAATCGGCTGGATACGCCTTCCAAGGTGCAGCGCTGGCTCAACGCGCTCCCCTACAACACGGAGAAGGGCGGCGAGACGCAGCGCAGCTTCCGCCCGGTCGCGAGGCTGCGCAAGGCGCACTGCATGGAGGCCGCGTTGTTCGCGGCCGTGACGCTCGAGCAGCACGGCTACCCGCCACTGGTCATGAGCCTCGAGTCGCAAGACTGGCTCGATCACGTGATCTTCGTCTACAAACACGACACAGGATGGGGATCGGTGGCGCGCTCGCGCGATCCCGGCCTGCACGGCCGCAAGCCGCGCTTCAAGACCCTGCGCGCGCTGGCCAGGAGTTACTACGACCCCTACGTCGACTACACCGGGCGGGTGAAGGGCTACGGCGTGGTGAATGTCGCGGAGGCCATGGGCAGCTACGACTGGCGGCTGACCACGAAGAACGTGTGGAATGTCGAGCAAATGCTGATCGACCTGCCGCACCGGAAGATTCGAACGTCGATCAATCGCTACCGCATGTTGTTGCGGAAGTACAAGGCGTACCGCGCCGCGCATAACGATCGCAAGCCGATCTACTACAAGGGGCGCGACAAGTGGGAGCCGCTGCCGAAGGAGTTCCTCTAGTCGAACCCGATCTTCAGGTCGGCAACGAGCGGCAGATGATCTGACGCAATCAGGGTCATCCGGTCGCGCGGCATCGTCACCTTGACCACCTCAACCTGGCCTTCGTAGTAGATGTGGTCCAGGTGGAGCACGGGAAAGAATCCCGGGTAGGATCGCCCGCCGCGTTTCAAGTGCTTGCTGAGATCGATGCTCTGCAGGCGTTCGGCAAGGATGTCTTTCGCAATCCCTCTCGCCCACTCGTTGAAATCACCGAGCACGATCTTCGGCCCCACGACGCGCCGGTCGTGCACGAACGACGCGCATTTCACGGCCTGGTGGCGTCTCTCGAGCAGCGAGGTTCCGAGATGCACGTTGTAGAAGTGCAACGTGTCATCGTCCAGCGCCAGGTCAACCCGCTGCACGCCGCGATGCTCGCAGGTCTTCCAGGTCAGATCGTGCTGGACGTGATGGCGGATCGGGAATCGGCTCAGCACCACGTTGCCAAACAGCGCGGTGCGGTAGTGGCGCGTCGGCGCCATCACCCAGCCCATGCCGAGCGCCGCACCGAGTTCGGCGGCCTGCCCCGGCTTGAGCGGGCTCGCGCCAATCACTTCCTGGAGCGCGACGATGTCGGCGTCGACAGAAGCGAGCACGCTGGCAATGCGCTCGATCTTCGTGCGGCCGTCGAGGCCGCGGCCGCGGTGAATGTTGTAGGTGGCGACGCGCACCTGGCGCGTGCGTTTCGACTCGGGCGGCATTAGTCGAAGTCGAATCCGCGCAGCGGCTTCGAGACAGGCTCCTTCTTGGCTTCGCGCAGCGCTTCTTCAAACCGCTTCGACAGCGCGTCTCCCTTGTTCTTCTCGTTCTGGAAGGACTGCTCGAACAGCGCGTCGCGCTTGGCGGCCTGGTCAGCGAGGATCTTCTGGGCGTTGTCGAGTTCCGGACGGTCGGGGTTGGGTGGCGCCTCGTGGCTGACGATACGGCCGAGATTCAGATCGACCGTCAGTACCGCCTTGCAGCAGGGACACGTGAGCTCGCGCTCGCTCGTGAGCTTCGCCATGCCAACAGCTTAAGTGCTTTTTCAGGAGAAAGGAAGGAAAGGGAGGGTCAGGAGGACAGCTTTTTCTTCAGGTACAAGTCAGGGCGGTCGAGGCGCTTCAAACCATGCTTCAAGAGCACCTCGTTGAAGTTAATCAGCAGCCCCGCGGGGCTGTGAGTTAACTTCAGATAGGTGATCAACTGTGATTCGTGGATTGGGCGCAGTCCCTCAACTGCCTTGACCTCCACAATCACCGCCCGTTCGATCCAGAGATCGACTCTGAGGCGGCTGGCAAGCCGGTGCCCTTTATAGTCGAGCGGAATCGAGACTTCGGCCTCAGTCTCCAGGTTCTGAGCTGTCAGCTCCGCGCAGAGACACTCCTTGTAGAAACGTCCTCCTGCTTGCTCCCTTCCCTCCTTTTCTCCTGTTCTATCTTCCGTCTGGAACCGCTTGACCGCCGCTATCGTAGTGATATCATAACAATATCTAGGAGGTCCCCGTCCCATGATTCGCGAACGCGCCTACAACGGCATCCCCGGTCTGCCAATGCTCTTCGCTCTTCTCGCCGTCGACGCTGGTCTGCTCTGGATGCTCGTCATGAACATCCGCGAGGAAAACGCGCCGGAGATCATCTTCGCGGCCTTGATGATCGCCCTGACGACGTTCCTGATGGCCGGCCTGTTCATGGTCAATCCGAACGAGGGCAAGGTCCTGCAACTGTTCGGCGAGTACAAAGGCACTGCGAAACTGCAGGGGTTGCGCTGGGCCAATCCCTTCTTGATGAAGAAGAAGGTGTCGCTGCGCGTGCGCAACTTCGAGAGCTCCCACCTCAAGGTGAACGACATCGACGGCAACCCGATTGAGATCGCCGCCGTGGTGGTGTGGAAGGTGTTCGAGACCGCGGAAGCGATTTTCGAGGTCGACGACTACGAGCACTACGTGAAGGTGCAGAGCGAAGCGGCGCTGCGCAACCTCGCCACCAGCTACGCCTACGACGCGCACGACGATCAACACATCTCGCTGCGCGGCCATACCGCCGCGGTGGCGGATCATCTCAAGCGAGAGATCCACGATCGCCTGGTGAAGGCCGGCGTCGAAGTGATCGAGGCGCGCCTCAGCCACCTCGCCTACGCGCCTGAGATCGCGCAGGCCATGCTGCAGCGCCAACAAGCCGGCGCGATCATTGCCGCGCGTCAGCGCATCGTCGAGGGCGCGGTCGGCATGGTCGAGATGGCTCTCGACATGCTGTCGAAGAAGTCGATCATCCAGCTCGATGAAGAGCGGAAGGCGGCGATGGTCAGCAACTTGCTGGTGGTGTTGTGCGGTGACCGAAACACGCAACCCGTCATCAACACGGGAACGATCTATCAGTAGCCGGTAGCCGGACGTGCACCATGGCTGAACGAAAGCCCTTCCTGCTTCGTGTCGATCCCGCATTGCTGGAGTCCGTCCAGCGCTGGGCGAACGACGATCTGCGCAGCCTCAACGCGCAGATCGAGTTCCTCCTGCGCCGGGCGCTCCAGGATGCGGGGCGCATGAAAGACGACAAGCCCAAGAAGT
>DATMJU010000244.1:0-2313 GCA_035553795.1 Vicinamibacterales bacterium | reverse complement strand
GAACACCGCCGTTCCGGACACGATATGCGGCGGCTTCTTCTCCAGGCTGCCGAGCAGCGTCGTGATCGGCACTTCCGTCTTCCGCGTCTTGTGCGCGAGCACGCGTGTGCCGCGCTGCCACGTGATGATGAGCATCACCATGGCGACGCCGAACAGGAGTGGCACCCACGCGCCTTCCAGAAGCTTGAGCAGGTTCGCCGAGAAGAACGCCGCGTCAATGAACACGAGCGGCAGCACCAGCAGCGCCGCTTGCCAGACCGGCAACTTCCACAACTTCCAAACCACGATAAAGCCAAGCAGGCCATCCACCACCATCGTGGTCGCGACCGCGATGCCGTAGGCGGAGGCGAGCGCGCTCGAGGTGCGGAACAGGCCGACGAGTAGAAGCACGCCGATCAGCAGCGCGGTGTTCACACGCGGGATGTAAATCTGGCCGGAGTATTCCGCCGAGGTGTGTACGATCGCAAGGCGCGGCAAGAGACCGAGCTGGATCGCCTGCCGCACCAACGAATAGGCGCCGGTGATGACGGCCTGGCTCGCGATCACAGTCGCAGCGGTCGCGAGGATGACCATGGGCAGCAGGAGCGCATCGGGCACGAGACGATAGAACGGGTTCTCGATCGCCTCCGGATGCGAAAGCACGAGGGCGCCCTGTCCAAAGTAGTTGAGCAGCAACGCAGGCAACACGAGGCTCAACCACGCAAACTGAATGGGCTTGCGTCCGAAGTGACCGAGGTCCGCGTAGAGCGCTTCGCCGCCGGTGACCGCGAGGAAGATTGCACCGAGGGTGATGAGTCCGATGCGCCCGTGCTCGGACACGAACTGGATGGCGTAGATCGGATTAAGCGCCGCAAACACAGCGAGATCGTCCCAGATGTGCATGAGGCCGGTGGCGGCCAGGCACAAGAACCAGACGAGCATGATCGGGCCGAAGAACGAGGCGACGCTCGCCGTGCCGCGCCGCTGCACCGAGAACAGTGCGATCAGAATCAGCACGGCGATCGGCATGACGTAGTGATCGAACGCCGGCGTCACCAGCTTGAGGCCCTCGACCGCGGAGAGCACTGAAATTGCGGGCGTGATGACGGAGTCGCCAAGGAACATCGCCGCGCCGATCACGCCGAGCAGCACGACCATCGGCGTGCGCCGGCCGAGCGCGCGGGTGGCGAGCGCCGTGAGCGAGAGCGTCCCGCCCTCGCCGTTGTTATCGGCGCGCAGAAGCAGCAACACGTACTTGAGCGTCACCACGACGACCAGCGCCCAGACGATCATGGAAAGGACGCCCAGCACCGTCTCGCGGGTCGGCGGGCCGCCGCCATGATGGGCTGCCGCCATCGCCGCCTCGCGGAACGCGTAAAGCGGGCTCGTGCCGATGTCGCCGTAGACGACGCCGACGCTGCCGAGCGACAAGGCCCAGAAATTGGTTTCGACGGAATTCTCGTTGGCCGCCGTCCCGTGGGGGCGGACGGCTTCGCCTGCGGCATCAGTCATGGATCAGTACAAACCTTTGAACCGTGAACCGCGATTGCTGCTGCACTGCGAGAGAGGCGCGGGTTATAGCACCGGGCCCACCGAAGCAACATAGGCCGGGACAACGTCTGGGGACGTGCGGCGATCCGCCGTCAGGGCCGCAAATTGACAGGAATTGGCGGCGCTTCCCGCATCAGCAGGATTGTGACACGGCGATTGGAGGCGACGAACGGATTGTCGGGGAACAGCGGCAGCGTGTCGGCGCGGCCCGACACCTGGTAGAAGTGGCCGGCCGGCACCCCCTCCGCCTCCAGAATCTGGCGGATCGCGTTCGCACGATCGGCAGACAGGTCCCATGGGCCATAGCCGGGACGGCTCGGGATTTTGCTCGCCGCGGTGTGGCCGGAGATCGCGACGCGGTACGGCATCGCCTTGAGCTGTGCCGCGATGCGCTGAACCAGCCGCCGCGTCCGTTCATAGGGCTCCTTCGAGCCTTCCGGGAACATGGCGCGGCCGTCCTGGTCCACGATCTCGATGTTGAGACCCTGCTTGGTCTCCTCGATCATGACGTGCTTCGACAATTCGGAGATTTCCGGCATGTCCTGCAACGCCTGCCGCAACGACGCTGATGCGAGCGCGAACGATCCGTCCTCATTCAACCGTGCGCCAAATTTGCGGTCGCCGGTGTTCTGGTTCGGGCCTGGCGTCGGCGATGAATCCTCGGGGTTGATGTTGGCGGCGTTTTTCAGGCGCGGCCGCGTCGGCAGGCCGTCCACCTCGATGATGCCGGAGTAACGAATCTGGTTCTGCACGCCGAAAGCTTCGCGCATCGACCCGGCAACG
>DATMJU010000243.1:0-3316 GCA_035553795.1 Vicinamibacterales bacterium | reverse complement strand
AGGAAGCGATGGAGGCGTTCGAGCTGTCGCTGAAGCGCACGCCAAAGCGCGCCCTGTCGCTGCTGGGGCTTGCGCGCGCGGCAACTGCCGCAAAGGACACGGCGGCTGCGCAGCGCGCCTACGGCGAGTTGCGCGACATCTGGAAGAAGGCTGACAAGACGCTGCCGGAGTTGAGGGAAGTGAACGCGTTCGCGCCCAAGCCGACTTCTTATTAACGATCTCTATTCGTAAGCACCTCGATACCGCTGCGGGAGCAGCTCCGAAACCGCCGCGCCAAGCAGGTCGACGAAACGGCGGCGGCTGTCTCCCGCGCGTGCGCGCACGTCGCCGGCCGTGACCGGTGTGCCGACCGTCATCGTGATCGCGGCGTTCCCAATGCTGCCTTCACCGATTCCGTACATCTGTTCTGTTCCGGTCAATCCGATCGGCACGATCCTCACGTCGTCATCCTCGAAGTAGCGGGCCACGCCGGGGAGGAACGGCTGCACGGAGCCGGTGCGGCTGCGCGTGCCTTCGGGGAAGAGCACGAGCGCGTCGCCGGCGGCGAGCCGGGCCTGCGCGGTGGCGAGCGTCTGCCGCGCGGCAACGGCAACGTCCCTCGCGCTCATCGCGGCTTCGCCGGTCGACACCTGCTCGTTCTGCGGCGTCTTGATGGTGCCGAAACACAGGCTCGAAAAGCGGCGCGTGACGTCGGAGTAGACCTTCGGACCGGCGATGACGGCAAGGCGGTCGGCAATCTCCGCGTGCCCGGACTGGTGCAACAACACCTCGATGACGTTCGCGTCCGAATACGAAAGGTGATTGGCGATGATGATGAGCGGCCGTCCGTGGACTGCGTCCAATCGCGAGGCGTGCTCCACGACCGGCGCCTTGCGCAATACGACGCTGGCCAGGCGGTGATGAACGTGGCGGGCCAGTGGATCGCCGGAGTAGTACGCAAACGCGTTGGCAGGCTGCGACAGGCTGCCGGTGAGGCGGGTTACGGCGTCCACGCCGGCCTCGTCGATGATGCGCTGCACGACGGGACGCACCTTCCCGACCTCGATGCCGCTCTTGCGCACCAGGAAGCCTGTAATGGCGTCCGCGAGCTGGTCGGGACCGCACGGAGCAGTGGCTGTCATGCGGGTACCGTACAACAAAAAGGCCGCTCCCGGTGGGAGCGGCCTCGTTGCGTAAATTGACCGAACTGGCCTAGTTGCCGCCGGCGCGGGCCGGTGCGGCCGCTGCGCGGCGCATGCCCTCGGTGATGATGCCGACCTTCTCGACACCCGCGCCCTTGGCGGCGTCGATCACTTCGACGATGTCGCCGTAGCGCAGGCCGCCGTCGGCCGCGATGAACAGGGTCTTGTCCTTGCGCTCTTCGTAAATCTTGCGCAGGCGATCCTCGAGCTCGGGGACCGAGACGTCAGACTTGTTGATCGACAGCTTCCGATCGGCCGTGTACTCGATCACGATCTGCGACACGTCGACCTGGGTCTGCTGTGCGCTCTTGGTTTCGGCCGGCAGGTTCACGTCCAGACCGCGCTGCGACAACGGCAGGGCGGCCATGAAGATCACCAGCAGCACGAGCAGCACGTCGATCATCGGCGTGATGTTCATGTCCGCCGAGACTTCGAGCTTCTTGGCCTGGACGACGCGGTCCGCGCCGTGGTGTGCGTGTGCGTGAGCCATTAGTTGCCTCCCCCGCCCATCAGGCCGCCGCGGTTCTTCGGATCGGTGATGAGGCCCATGTCCTCAATACCGCTCGCGCGCAGTTCGTCCATGGCGTCCATGACCGCGGAGTAGCGCGCATCTTCATCAGCCTTGATGAGGATGATGCGTTCCTTCTTGGTCTCGAGAATTTCCTCGACCTTCTGCCGCAGTTCTTCCTTGCGGACCGGCAGGCCGTTGACGAAATAGCGATCGGTCTTGTCGACCGCCACCACCGTCTGGTCCTGTGTCTCCGGCTTTTCCGCGGTGTTGGAAGCCAAAGGCAGCTTGACGTCCGCGCCTTTCTGCAACAGCGGCGCGACGATCATCATGATGATCAGCAGCACCAGCATCACGTCCACGAGGGGCGTGACGTTAATGTCGGACTTTACCCCGCCTTTATTGCCGCCGACGTCCATTGACATGGCTATTTCTCCTTGCTTGCGGTTCAGGCGGGCCCCGAAAGGCCCACCGTCAGTGCACCGCTATTACGCCGTCTTCTTAATGAAGTAGTCGACCATCTCCGACGACGAGTTGTCCATCTCGACGTTGAAGAATTCGAGCTTGCCCGACAGGTAGTTATAGAACCACACCGCCGGAATGGCCACGAACAGGCCGAGCGCGGTTTCGACGAGCGCTTCTGCAATACCGGCCGACACGGCGCCGATACCACCCGAGCCCGACGACGCGATACCAACGAACGCGTTGATAACGCCGACGACCGTGCCGAGCAGACCCACGAACGGCGCGGTCGCGCCGATGGTGGCGAGGCCCGAAACGCCCTTCTTGAGGTCGTTCGAGGTCAGCGCGGTGGCGCGCTGAATCGAGCGGCGGACGGTGTCGAGGAGGTCTTCACGCGACAGGTTGGCACCGCTCTCCTGCTGGAACTGGTATTCCTGCAGGCCGGCGAGCACGACCTTCGCGAGGTGGCTGTAGCGGTATTCCTTCGCCGACGAGAGGGCGATGGCTTCCTTCAGGCGGCCTTCCTTGAGGTGCTTGGCCACGAGCGGGGCGTACATCTTCGACTGCTTGGTCGCCTGGTTGAACGTGTAGATACGTTCAATCGCGACGCCCACCGACCAGAACGACATGATGAAGAGGATGACGGCCACTGCCCACGCGGCGGGACCCATCTGCTCGAACATGTCCACGAGATCGAGGCCGCCGCCTTCCTGCGCGAATGCAGGCGTGCTCATGAGCAACATTGCGAACGCGGCACCGGCAATCCGACCGAACTGAATCTTCCGACCTTCCATCGCATTCCTCCAAAAACTAAAAGCCTAAACCCTGAAAAAAGGCCTGACCCGAATACCTTGACGCCGAGCCCGGCGTCGTCGGCGGGCCTACAGACCCGCCTCTATTGCAACGTGAACTGAACGGTAACCGTCATGATGACCGGCACTGGAACGCCGTTCAGCAAGGTCGGTGTAAACACCCACTGACGAACCGCGTCGAGCGCCGCCTGGTCGAGCAGCGGAATCGAGCGCAGCACCTTTGCATCTTTCACCGCGCCATCGGGACCGATCGTGGCCTCGATGATGACGATGCCCTGGACGCGAGCTGACTGTGCGATCGGCGGATACACCGGGCGCACGTCGCGCGTCTTCTGGGGCGGCTTGATGTTACC
>DATMJU010000242.1:0-9710 GCA_035553795.1 Vicinamibacterales bacterium | reverse complement strand
GAACACCGGCCAGGATCACGAGGTCGAATCACTCGGCGTGTTCTCGCCGAAGGCGATCCCGGTCGAGCAGCTCGGGCCCGGCGAAGTCGGGTTCATCGCGTGCGGCATCAAGAACGTCGCCGACGCGCAAATCGGCGACACGGTCACCGACACCAACCGCCGGACCCTGGAGCCGTTCCCCGGCTTCAAGGAACTGAAGCCGATGGTGTTTGCCGGCCTGTATCCGGTGGAAAGCCACCAGTACGCCGAGTTGCGCGAGTCGCTCGAGAAGCTGCGGCTGAATGACGCGTCGTTCTTCTTCGAGCCGGAAACCTCCGTCGCGCTCGGCTTCGGCTTCCGCTGCGGCTTCCTTGGGCTGCTGCACATGGAGATCGTGCAGGAGCGCCTCGAGCGCGAGTTCAACATGGACCTGGTGACCACCGCGCCGGGCGTGCTGTATCGCGTCACCAAGACCGACGGGGAAGTGATCGAGATCGACAGCCCGGCCAAGCTGCCCGAGACCGGGCACATCGACAAGATTGAAGAGCCGGTGATTACCGCGACCATCCTGACGCCGGCGGAGTTCGTCGGCGGCATCCTGCAGTTGTGCCAGGACAAGCGCGGCGTGCAGAAGGCGCTGGAGTTCAAGGCCGCCGATCGCGTGCTGATCTCCTACGAGCTGCCGTTCAACGAAGTGGTTCTCGACTTTTACGACCGCCTGAAGACCATTTCACGCGGGTATGCGTCGCTCGACTACCACGTCACCGGCTACTGGGACTCGCCGCTCGTCAAGCTGGACATCCTGGTGAACGCCGAGCCGGTCGACGCGCTGTCGATCATCGTGCACCGCGACCGGGCGTATGATCGCGGCCGGATGCTCGCGGCGAAGATGCGCGAGCTGATCCCGCGGCAGATGTTCGAGGTGGCGATCCAGGCGGCGATCGGCGCGCGCATCATCGCGCGTGAATCGGTGAAGGCGCTGCGCAAGAACGTCATCGCCAAGTGCTACGGCGGCGACATCTCGCGCAAGCGCAAGCTGCTCGAGAAGCAGAAGGAAGGCAAGAAGCGCATGAAGCGGGTCGGCACCGTCGAGATCCCGCAGGAGGCGTTCCTCGCCGTGCTCAAGATCGGAGACGAATGACGATGACCGAGGCGACGTTCCAGAAGTCCACGCTGCGTGAGTACTTCGAATCGATCGTCGTGGCGGTCATCCTGGCGCTGTTCGTGCGCACGTTCGTGTTCCAGGCGTTCAAGATCCCGACCGGATCGATGAAGCCCAACCTGCTGGTGGGCGATCACCTGCTGGTCAACAAGTTCATGTTCGCCCCGGCCGCCTCGTCGATCGAGAAGGCGATCCTGCCGATGCGCGACGTCCAGCGCGGCGACATCCTGGTCTTCAAGTTTCCGGAAGAGCCCGAGCGCGACTTCATCAAGCGCACCATCGGCTTGCCCGGCGAAACGGTGGAGTTGAGGAACCAGACCATCTTGATCAACGGCCAGCCGCTCGCCGAGCCGTACGCCCACTACCTGTTTCCGCCCGCCGACGACACGCAGACCGATAGTTTCGACATCCGCCGCAAGTACGGACCGGTGACGGTGCCCGAAGGCCACTACTTCATGATGGGCGACAACCGGGACGACTCGCAGGACAGTCGCTTCTGGGGCTTCCTGCCGGCCAATTACGTCAAGGGCCGCGCCCTGTTCATTTACTGGTCGTTTGACGTGCCGGACGACGGTTCGAGCGCCGGATTTGCGCCGCGGTGGGGCCGACTGTTCCACCAGATACACTGAGCCTTCGCTAAAGCTCGCGCGAGGCATGACCGAAAAGAACGGATAAGCCCGCATCCCTCCGCGGACGGTTGGAGACCCATGAAGTCGCTGATCAAGATCGTCATCGGCATCCTCGTCCTCGTCGCGTGCGCGAATGCGACACGAGCGGCGTTTAGCGATTACCAGTTCAAGGATGCGGTGCACGAAGCGCTGTTGTTCGACACCCGCGCCACGCCCGAAGAGGTCGTGGACACGGTGATGAAGCTGGCCGCAGAGTACGAGATTCCGCTGAATGCCGAGGACGTGTCTGCCCGGATGGTCGGGCAGGACATGCGCGTCGACATGACCTACACGACCAACGTGGTGCTGGTGCCCGGCGTGTTCTCCAGGGACTGGACCTTCTCGCCCAGCACCTCGGTCCGCCGGCTGGCGGGCACCGGGCGCTAGCCCGCTGACGAGTGCAGGGCCGCTGTCGCATGCGCCGCGGCCGTCTGCGTCAACCGCGCCGTCTCGGCTTCGGTCGCGCTGACGAACGACGCATCCTTTAGCGACGCCAGGTTGATCCGCACGTTGGCCGCGGCACCGTCGGCCGCGGCTTTCAAGAGTCCAATCGCCACGCCCACATCGCTGGACGCGGACCGGTTGCCGTGCGCTGCGACCGTTCGCCCGTGATCGATCGCTTCGATGCACGCCCGCAGCGTCTCGAGCGGTACCGTCGTCGCGCCGCGCAACGCCAGTTGGATCGCCGCGGTGCGCGCCGCCTTTTCTTCGTCGGTGGTCTTCGGCAACCGGAACGCCGCCATCACAGCGTTGAACGACTCGGTGTCCGCATCGGCGAGTTGCGTGAGTCGCCCGCCCAGCGGCTCGAGCGCTGCGCGCGCGCCGGCGAGCGCGGATTTTTCTTCATCGGTGTTGGTCTTCGATTTTGCGAGGCCGGTCACCATGACGAGCAGGGAAGTGCCCATCGCTCCGGCAATGGCCGCGGCGGTTCCGCCGCCCGGCGTGGGTTCTGAATTCGACAGTGCCGCCAGCAGTTGCGCGACGGTCATATCGGTAAATCTGGTCACGATTCCATCCTCGTATGAACCACGCGGCCGCGTTTGAGCACGTGCTTGATCACCGGCCCGCCAACGCGAATCAGGTCCGTCAACATGCCGGCCACGATGACCGCATCCAGTTGCTTGCCGACCTCCAGGCTGCCGACCGTGTCCTGGCGATCGATCGATGCCGCGGCATTGAGCGTGGCGCCAATCAGCGCCTCCTCGAGCGTCAGGTTCATCCCGAAGCACGCCAGCGACATCACGAACGGCATCGACGTGGTGAAGCCGCCGCCGGGATTGAGATCGGTGGCGAGCGCGACCGCAGCGCCCTGTTCGATCAGCAGCCGCGCCGGCGCGTAGCGCCCAAGCTTCAGAAAGAATGCCGCCGATGGCAGCAACGTGGCGACCACGTTCTTCTCGGCCAGCAATTGGGCGTGCGCCTCGTCCACGTAGATCAAATGATCGGCCGAGCGCGCGCCCACGTCCGCCGCGACCCGCGAGCCGCCGCTCAACGCGAGTTCATCGGCGTGGATACGCGCCTTCAAGCCACGGCGCTGGCCGGCCAGCAGGATGTCGCGTGATTCGTCCGGCGTGAACACGCCCTGCTCGCAGAACACGTCGCACCACTCGGCAAGGCCTTCGTCCGCGATCGCCGGAATCATCTCGTCGATGACCAGCCGCACGTAATCGGCGCGGCGCCCGCGGTACTCGACGGGCACTTCGTGCGCGCCCATGAACGTCGCGCTCAGCTCGATTGGCTGCCCGGCCGAGACCATCTTGATCGCGCGCAGCTGGCAACGTTCGCTGTCGAGATCCAGGCCGTAGCCGCTTTTCGCCTCCGCGCTGGTCGTCCCGAAGGACAGCATCTCGGCGAGTCGCTTGCGGGCGCCCTCCACCAGCGAATGCTCGGTGGCCGCCCGGGTTTCGTTGACGGTCTTGACGATCCCGCCGCCCGACGCGGCAATGTCCGCGTAGGTCGCGCCCGCGAGGCGGCGGCGCAGTTCGTCACGGCGATCGCCGGCAAAGACGAGATGGGTGTGCGGATCGACGAAGCCGGGCACGACCGCGCAGCCTTCGGCGTCGATGATCTGCGCGTTGGCGGCGGGGGTGACGGCGGTTTCGGCGTCGCGCTCGGAGCCGACGAAGACGATCTTGCCTTCGAAGCCGGCGATGGTGGCATTCGGAATGGCGCCGATCTCGCGCTGTGCCGCGCCGCGCCGCGGACCCGGACCCGCGCAGGTGGCAACAAGGTCGGCGTTCTGGATCAGGACGTCGGCAAGCACTCATTCAGGATAGGCCAATGGGCCCATAGGCCGATAGGCCATTAGCAGACCGATTGGCCTATGAGCCTATCCGCCTATTGGCCTGCTTACGATCCAGTCTCAGCCTTCGGCGTGATCGCCTGAGGCGCGGGCGGCAGCTCCTGCGCGCGCGGACGGTGCAACAGGATGCGTTCGTCCCGGGCACGCGCGTCCTGTTCCCGGATGAACTCGAGAGTGCTGTTGAGCGTGCGCACCAGGCCTTCGATCTCGTTTTCGACTTCGCGGCGCTTCAGGCGCAGCGCTTCGATCTCGCGCTGCACGTCCTCGAGCCGGCCCTGCGCCTTCTGCAGGATCAGATCGCGCTGGCCCTCGGCCTCGCGGAGGATCAGGCTCGCTTCCTTTTGCGCGTTGTCCTTCACTTCGTCGGCGAGCTTCTGGGCGGTCAGCAGGGTGTTGCGCAGGTTGCGTTCCTGGCCGCGGTGCTCACCGAGCACGGCGTCAAGCTTGGCAACGTCCTGGCGCAGCCGATCGTTCTCGCGCAGCGCGTTCTCGTAGTCGTCCGCGGCCTCGAGCAGGAAGGCCTGCACCTCGCCGCGATCGTAGCCGCGCATCACGGTCTTGAAGCGCTGCTGTCTGAGGTCCAGTGGCGTGACTTTCATGCGTAATGCCTCTCTCCAAAAATTGCCGTGCCCACGCGCACCATCGTGGCGCCTTCTTCGATGGCGACTTCAAAATCGTGGCTCATGCCCATCGACAACTCCCGCAATCGATCGGGCGGCACGCCCTGCGCGAGCAGGTCATCCCGCAACGCCCGGAGCCGCGCGAACCACGGCCGGGCGTCCTGCGGATCGTCCACCAGCGGCGGCAGCAACATCAGTCCCGTCAGCCTGGCCGCCGTGCACTCGGCCGCTGCCTGCACCACCGCCGGAACGTCCTCGACCGGCGTGCCGTGCTTCGTGTCTTCCAGGGCGAGGTCGACCTGGATTAACACGTCCACCGCGCGCCCGGCGTCGCGCGCCGCCTGGTCAATCCGCTTCAGCAGGTCGACACTGTCCACGGCGTGAATGGCGCCGACCGCCGCGGCGGCTTTTCGGGCCTTATTCGATTGCAGGTGGCCAATGAGATGCCACCGCAGGCTTGTATCGGTGGATTGTGCAATTTTCTGCAGGGCTTCCTGCACCTTGTTCTCGCCAAAGTCGCGTTGCCCCGCCTCGGCGGCGGCCTGGATGGCTTCGATGGGATGGGTCTTGGAGACGGCGATCAGCCGGACCGAATCCGGTGATCGCCCGGCGCGGCCGGCGGCATCCGCAATGCGATTGCGTATCTCCGCCAGCCTTTGGGGAACGTGCTCGTACACCTACTTCTTCAGCTGGGCGATCATTCCCTTCGCCTGGGTCGCGTACTGACCCTCGGGCGCGAGCTTGATGTAGCCCTCGAACGACGCGACCGCTTCCGGCAGCTTGCCTTCGTTGAGCAGCGCCATCCCGAGCTGGTAGTGCGCGTCGGCGTGGCTTGCATTCAACTTCAGCGCCTCTTCGAACTTGACCTTCGCGTCCGCGATCTTGCCCTGGTTCCAGAGAATGATGCCCTGGTTGAACACGGCATCGGCGCTGCCGGCGCCGGCGCCGGTTGATGCGGCCTTGGCGCTCATCGCGGCCGCTTCCTCAAAGCGCTTCTGGTTGTTGTAGAGCGTGGACAGCGCGTTGAGGGCCTCGGAGTAATCGGCCTTCATCTCGAGCGCCTTCTTCCACGCTTCTTCGGCGGCCTTCTCGTCCTTCTTGCCCATCAGCGCGACGCCGATGTTGAACTGGCAGTCGAAGCAGCTGGGAGAAATGACCAGCGCGGCGTTGAAGCGCTCGATCGCGGCATCGTGCTGGTTGGCGCGGCTCGCGGCGACGCCCTCTTCGAAGATCTTCTTCAGCTCCGCCGCCTTCGCGTCGTTGTTCGCGGCGGTGGTGGGCGCCAGGACGATCGTCATCTCCCACACCTTGCCGAGGACGACGCGCCCGTCGTTGCTGGCGGTGCCGTTCTTCGGGTCCGACGCGGTGATGCGGTACTGGCCCGAGTTCGTCAGCAGCTGCACGAACTCACCCTTGCGGTCGGTCTTGGTGGTGAGCTTGCGGCCCGATCCGTCGAGCGATTCGACGACGATCGACGCGCCCTGGATCGGCTGATTCTTGGCATCGACGACCTTGCCGCGAACCATCGTTGACTGCGCCAGCACCGCGGGTGCGAGGCCGAGCAGCAGGGCCACGAGGATCGCGCCCACCCGAGTCGTGAAAATCTGTGTCATTGGAGTCGTGCCTCTTCGCTGTAGCGTCCGGCGTCAATCCGGACAGTCGCTACCAGTTTACCAGCTTGCCTCGCCCGAGCCGGACGGAGGCGGGCCGGCGAAGAACCTGGAAATCGCCTCGGGATTCGAGGTCACCGGCGCCGGCGGAAAGGAGTCCAGGAAGCGGCGCCCGTAGCCCATGGTGCGCAGCCGCGGATCGAGCACGGCCAGCACCCCGCGATCGGTACGGTGACGGATCAAGCGGCCCAGCCCCTGCAGCATCGCGAGGATTGCGAGCGGCACCTGGTACTCCGAGAACGCGTTGCCGCCTTCGGCATTGATCGCCTCGATGCGCGCCGACGTGATCGGATCACCGGGTGACGCAAACGGCAGCTTGTCGATGATCACGCAGCTCAACTGTTCGCCGACGACATCCACGCCCTGCCAGAACGATGAGGTTGCGAACAACACCGCGTTGGGCGTCGCGCGAAACTGCGCGAGCAGCGCGCTTCGCGGCGCGGTGCCCTGCACGATGATCGGATACGGCACATCGTCCGCCACGCGATCCTTGACCGATCGCATCATCGCGTAGCTGGTGAACAGCACGAACGCGCGTCCTTCGCTGCGCCGCAACAGGTCGCGCACTTCGCGCGCCACCGCGTCGCCAAACTGCGGCGAGTTGGGCGCGGGCATCTGCCGCGGCAGGTAGAGGATCGCCTGCTCGGTGAAGTCGAACTCCGACGCCACGCGCAGGCTGTCGGCGTCATGCACGCCCAGGCGGCCCTTGACGTAGTCGAACGAGCCTTCGACGGTCAGCGTCGCGGACGTCATGATCGTGGCCCGCATGCGATCGAACAGCATCTCGCGGATGATCTTCGAGACGTCGATCGGCGCCGCGCGCAGGAACACGCCACGGTTGCGCGTCTCGAGGAAGTAGACGTACGAGGCGTCGGCCGCTTCGAGCAGGAACGTGAGGTGGTCCCGCATTTCCTCGGCGCGGCGTGCGAGCGTGGCGGCGTCTTCATTCGGCTGCGCCCCGGGCTCGTCGCTGCCGGCCCGTTTCTTCAACACCTCGCTGAGGCCGTTCATCGCCGCAATCAGGCCCAGGCCGTCGTCGAGCACGTCGCCAAACCAGCCGGGACCAATGCGCAGGCGCTCTTCGAAGCCGCCGCGCGCGTGCCGCGCCATCTGCAGCGCGCCGAAGAAGGTCAACGAGTGATCGTTGACGCGGTTGACCTCGTGACGCACGTCGGAGTCGTAGTCCTCGATCATGCCGAGGTTCAGCGCGCGTTCCGCGTCGCGCACCAGATCGGCGACGCGCCAGTTGCTGATCGCGATCCCGAAGTACTGCGTCGCCACGTCTTCGAGCTGGTGCGCTTCATCGACCACCGCGTAGTTACAGTCGGGAATCACTTCGCCATAGGTGCTCTGCCGCACGGAGGCGTCGGCGCACAACAGGTGGTGATTGACGATCACCACGTCCGATTCCGCGGCCCGCTGCCGCATTTTGGTGACGTAGCACTCGCGATACTGCGGGCAGTCCTGGCCAAGGCAGGTTTCCGCGATGGCCGAGACGTCGTGCCACAGCGAGGAGTCCTCTTCGAGCTCGCTCAGCTCCGAGCGGTCGCCGGTTTCCGTCGTGCGCCGCCACTCGTCCATCGTCGAGATGAAGTCCATCGGCGCGGCGGGATGCGCGCGCAGCTGATCGAGACGATGCAGGCAGAGGTAATTGGCGCGGCCCTTCATGTAGGTCGCGGAGAAGGGGACACCGAGCGCGTTACGGAGCGCCGGAATGTCCTTGAAGTAAATCTGCTCCTGCAGGTTCTTCGTGCCGGTCGAGATCAGGACGCGCTGGCGGTTGAGGATCGCTGGAACGAGGTAGGCGAGCGTCTTGCCGGTGCCCGTGCCGGCTTCGGCCAGCAGCACGCCGCCATTGGCGAGCGTGTCCGCGACGGCCGCCGCCATGGCACGCTGTCCGGCGCGTGGTTCGAAATGATCGACGGCGCGGACGAGGAGGCCCTCATCCGCGAACGCCGCGTCGACCGCTGCCCTTAAGCCAGGCGTTCCGGGTAGAGCGGGAACTTCTTGCACAGTCCTTCGATTTCAGCCTTCACCATCGCCAGCACGGCGCCGTCTTCGGGCGCCGCCAGCACGCGGCTGATGAACTCCGCGATCTGATCCATTTCCGGTTCGCCCATGCCGCGCGTGGTCACGGCCGGCGTGCCGAGGCGCACGCCGCTGGCGACCATCGGCGGATTCTGATCGAATGGGATCGCGTTCTTGTTGACGGTAATGCCGGCGGCGCCGAGCGCCGCTTCCGCCACCTTGCCGGTGATGCCCTTCGAGAACACGTCCACCAGCACGATGTGGTTATCGGTGCCGCCGCTGACGATGCGGAAGCCTGAGGCGGTCATCGCCTTCGCGAGACGCGCGGCGTTCTTCACCAGTTGACGTTGATACGCTGCGAACTCGGGCGCCGCCGCTTCCTTGAAGCACACTGCCTTCGCCGCGATGATGTGCATCAGTGGTCCGCCCTGCACGCCGGGGAACACCGTGCGATCGAGATCCTTCGCGTACGTCTCGCGGCACATCACCATGCCGCCGCGCGGGCCGCGCAGCGTCTTGTGCGTGGTGGTGGTCACGAAATCGGCGTGCGGCACGGGGCTGGGATGCACGCCGCCGGCGACGAGGCCCGCGATGTGGGCCATGTCGACCATCAACGGCGTGCCGATGCGCTTGGCCACTGCGCCCATCCGCTCGAAGTCGATCACGCGGGGGTAGGCGCTGGCGCCGACGATGATCATCTTGGGCCGGTGCTGCTCGGCGAGCCGCTCGAACTCTTCGTAATCGATCCGCTCATCGTCCTTGCGCACGCCGTAGGGAACGATGGTGTAGAGCTTCCCCGAAAAATTCAGCGGGTGGCCGTGGGTGAGGTGGCCGCCGTGCGCGAGGTTCATGCCGAGCACGGTGTCGCCCGGTTTCAGCAGCGTCAGGAAGACGCTCATGTTCGCCTGCGCGCCAGAGTGCGGCTGCACGTTGACGTGATCGGCGTTGAACAGCGTCTTGGCGCGCGCAATCGCCAGCGATTCGGCGACGTCCACGAACTCGCAGCCGCCGTAGTAGCGCTTGCCGGGATAGCCCTCCGCGTACTTGTTCGTCATCACCGAGCCGGCGGCTTCAAGCACCGCCGTGCTGACGAAGTTTTCAGACGCAATCAGCTCGAGTCCCTCTTCCTGGCGCCGCGTTTCGTTCGCGATGGCGGCGGCAATCTCGGGGTCGGCCTGGGCAAGCGTGCGTGATTTGGTGGCGTGACTCATGCGGGATGCACATTTTGACACTAAACCCAAGAGGTTCAAAGGGTTCACAGGTTCAAGCGTTCAAGAAATC
>DATMJU010000241.1:0-2293 GCA_035553795.1 Vicinamibacterales bacterium | reverse complement strand
GGCCGCCTGGTGATTCCACTGCGCGAGGTAGATCTGCCCGGCAGAACCCGCGCCGCCCGCGCGGCTGGACGTGAACGCGATCTGTGTTCCATCCGGCGAGGGCACCGGGAGGCCATCGAAGCCGTCGGTGTAGGTGATGCGTACCGGTTCCTTCAGGCCCGCCTTGTCGACCATGAAGACCTCGAAGTTCTCGAAGCCAAGCTTGTTCGATGCGAACAGGAAGTACTCACCCGACGGATGCTCGTACGGCGCCCAGCTCATGGCGCCGAAGTCGGTGATCTGCCTCTTGTCCGTGCCATCCATCTTCATCGTCCAGACGTTGGCGATCAGGCCGTTCTCGTCGAAGTGGCGCCACACGATGCGGCCGTCCTTCGTGAAGAACGTGCCGCCGTCGTAACCGGGCTCGGTGGTCAGGCGGCGCTGTTCCGTGCCGTCGGCCTTCATCACGTAGACCTCGGCGAAGTACGACGGATCGAGCTCGAGCTGCTTCTGTTCCGCCGGTGTCAGCGTGCGGTTGTACGCGTCGCGCATCGACGAAAACGCGATCCACTGCCCGTCGTGCGAGTACCCCGCCTCGGCGTCGTAACCCTTCGCGTTGGTGAGCTGCTTCATGGCGCCGGTCTTCTCGTCGAACGCAAAGATGTCGAACGACGCGTCGTAGTCCCAGGCGTAGCGGCGCTGCTGCCCGGAGGCGCGGAAGTCGAGCTCCTCCTTCTGATACTGCAGCGATTTCGGATCGAGGTGCGTTGAGCCGAACAGGATCTCGCTGCTGTTCGGACGGAAGAACGCGCACGTCGTCTTGCCAATGCCGGGAGAGATGCGTTTGGTGTCGCCGGTCGTGAGGTCGAGCACGAAGATTTGGTAGAACGGATTGGCGGGGTCGCGCTCGCTCTGGAAGACGAGGCGTTTGCCGTCAGGTGACCAGTAGCCTTCACCTGCGCGCTTGCCTTCAACGGTCAGGCGGCGCACGCGGCTGAGAAAGGTCCGTTCCTGGTCAGCGCTTCCTGCTGAGGGGGCGGATTGCCCTTCAAGTGCCGCGAACGACCCTGTACACAGGACGACCGCTGAACACACTACTGCCCACATCCGAATTTGCATCCGCCCATTCTATAGAGGGCCACCCGCCTGGGAAAGACGTTAGGATCGGGCCATGAGGCGAACGCTCTCGCTAATCACGCTGGTTGTTTCGATACCCCTGGCGGTCGGGGCATTCGCCCACCGTAGCCTTGGCGAAGGTGGGTCCGTAGAAGTACGGATGCTCGAGGTCATTGGCGAAGGCGCCAAATACTGGCCTCGCTGGCGCGGGCCGTCCGGGCAGGGCATCGTGCCGGCCGGCACCTACACAGATAAGTGGTCGCCGGCCACCAGTGTGTGGAAGACGACGGTGCCGGGCCGCGGCAACTCCTCGCCGATTGTGTGGGGCGATCGCATCTTCCTGACGACCGGCTATGGCAACGGCGAGAAGTTGTCGCTGCTCGCGTATTCACGCGCGGACGGCAAGCAACTGTGGGAAACGTTCATTCCCCAGAACGGCGTCGAGTACGTGCACGCGAAGAACGGCTTCGCGTCCGCCACGCCGGCGACCGACGGCGAGTTGGTCTACGTCTCGTTCGGCCGCCACGGCCTGTTCGCATTCGACTTCAACGGCAAGATGGTCTGGCAGCACAAGTTCGGGATCATCGACAACTACCACGGTCCCGCGGGATCGCCGGTGCTCTACAAGGATCGCGTCTTCATCTACCAGGATGCCAATCCGGCAACGCCGCCGGGACAGTCCGCGTTCGTCGGCGCATTCGACAAGAAGACCGGCAAGCCGCTGTGGATGACGCCGCGGAGTGAAACGGTTGGCTGGGGCACGGCGATCGTGATCAACACCGGCGAGCGCGACGAGTTGATCGTCAGCAGTCAACGCCGTGTCGTCGCCTACGACCCGGCTTCTGGCAAAGAGCTGTGGGTCGCTCGCGGCATGAGCTTCGAGGTCATACCGACGCCAGTGGTCGGTCACGGTCTCGTCTTTGCCTCGTCTGGCCGCGCGGGCCCGACGCTCGCCATCCGTCCTGGCGGCAACGGCGACGTCACCACTTCGCACGTCGCGTGGAGCTCGCCGAGGGGATCCCCCTTCGTGCCCTCGGCGATCATCGCCGGAGACTTGCTCTACACGATCAACGACATGCAGAGCATCCTGACGGTCGTTGAAGCGGCGACCGGCAAGCCCGTCTACCAGGAGCGCCTCGGCGTGGCGATTCGAGAGGGCTTCTCGGCGTCACCGGTTCACGTCAACGGGAAGCTGTAC
>DATMJU010000240.1:0-5885 GCA_035553795.1 Vicinamibacterales bacterium | reverse complement strand
GCGGCGCCGGCGGAGGACTACGGCTTGAGTGAGGTGGGGGAGCGCATCGGCGCCCCGGCCCGCGCGTTCAAAGCCGAAATGGAGCAGCGCGGCGCCAGACTGGTGCTGACCTTCGTGCCCTCGCCCGAAGCCGGCCCAGGCAATCCGGTGGCACTCGGCGCGATGCTTGGCGTGCCGGTCGTCGGCATGGGAGTGGACGGTCTTACCTCGCACGACGGCAGTCACCTGAGCGAAGAGAGCGCGGTGTTCTGGAGCCGCCGGCTCGTCGATGATCTGCGACCGCACCTGTCGGGTGGCAGGTGAACTTCGTTTCGTGGGCATTCGTCAGCCTGCTCATCGTCGTGATGGCGGCACGGCTCACGATGGGCCGCCGCAAGATCGAGCCCGCGTTCATCTGGGTACTCATCGCCAGCAGTGTCGTCTTCTACAGCTGGCACGTGCCGATCTACATTTCGATTCTCCTCGTCAGCGCAGGGATCGACTACTGGGCCGCGCTGGCATTGGCGCGCGTGCCACTAGCGGCCGTCACACGCCGCCGGCTGATCCTGACGGTGTCATTGACAGCCAACCTGGGCATCCTGGGATTCTTCAAGTACGCCAACCTGTTGACCGATGCGGTTTCGGAGGCCGCGGGTGCGTTTGGTTACCAGCTGACGGCTCCTGAGATGCGGTTGATCCTGCCGATGGGGATCAGCTTCTACACGTTTCAGTCGATGTCCTACACCATCGACGTGTACCGCGGCCTGCTCGCGCCGTTGCGGAGCTTCAAGGCGTTCTTCTTCTACATCATCTTCTTCCCGCAACTGGTCGCCGGCCCCATTGTCCGCGCCCTCGATTTTCTTCCGCAGATACCGCGGCCGCGGCGCCTGCGGCTGAAGGTGTTCTACGAGGGCGCGTGGCTCATCCTGCTGGGGTTCTTCTTCAAGATGGTCTGCGCAGACAACCTCGCGGTCTACGTGGACGCGCATTGGGAGAGCGGCTACCGGGAGGATGCCGATGCGGGCATGGCGATCTGGCTGGCGCTGATGTTCTCGGGGCAGATCTTCGCCGACTTCGCCGGCTATTCCAACATCGCGCGTGGGCTTGCTTACTGGCTGGGCTATCGGCTCCCCGTGAACTTCAACGCGCCGTACCTCGCGCACTCCTTGAAGAACTTCTGGGAACGCTGGCACATCACGTTATCGAGCTGGTTGCGCGACTATCTCTACGTGCCACTCGGCGGTAATCGCCGAGGGCGAATCCGCACCTACGTCAATCTGCTGGTGGTGATGGTGCTTGGCGGCCTGTGGCACGGGGCGGCCTACACCTACATCGTATGGGGAGCGATTCACGGCGCGGCGTTGGCGATGGAGCGCATGCTCGGCCTGCAGAAACAGGGCGGGGTGGGCGGCATGCTGGCCGTGCGCGTGGCCTGGTTCGTGGTGGTGCAGGGAGTCATTCTGGTCGCGTGGGTGTTCTTTCGCAGCGCGTCGGTCGCGGAAGCGACCGCGTTCGTCGCGAACATGGCGGCGCTCGATATCAAGCCGCTCGCCTCGTGGATGTTGGTGGGCGCGCTGTTTCTTTTGCCGTTGTTCGTCCATCACGCGTGGACCTGGGCCGAGGAGCGACGCGTGGTCGCCGCGTTGTCTCCCTCCGCGCGGGCCGCAGTGGCAGCCGTGATGGCCTACTGCATCGTGACGCTGTACGCTGGCACCAGCGACTTCATCTACTTCCAGTTCTGATTACGGCCCCTTGGGCGGCAGCCCCTTGCTGCCGCGCGCCACGATGATCGATCGGGATTCGAACTGGACGCCGTCCTGTCGCCACGCCCGCAGCAACTGGCGGAGCTGATTGAGCGCCGTGCGTTCGTCGGCCGGCAGGGATTTCGATTCCAGCCGATCGACGACGAGCAGTTCGAGATCGGCCACGCCCTTGCCATGTTCGAGTGCCAGGAAGGCCCGCCCGTCGGTGAGCTGAATCAGTGAAACTCCCGGCAGGTTCCGGAACAACTCCGGACGCACGAGGATGAGGGCCGCGTCACCCGGGAAGCGCACCAGTTGCGCGATCTCGACCTGCTTGGTCCGGTTCCTGGTCGAGCGCTCGAAAATCTTGACGATCGCCCAGGCGAGGTCGTCATCGACCGTCTCGAGCCAGTTGATGACGTCTCGTGGAAGGGTAAGGCTGATGAGCTGCGCCGCGCGCCCGAATTTCTGAGGCCGTCCGCGCTTGCGTGCGGGAACGCGCGACATGGCGCGCGTTAGGCCGGGTGCGCGACGGCGTTACTCGCGCTGGCGCGGCGCTTCTCCATCGACGCGCGGACCAGGAAACGCGCGTACGGCATCACCTGCTTGATGGCCGCCACGTTCATCTGGCACGGGCTGAGGCACGTCGGGCATTTCTCGTCCCGGATGTGCTTGCGATGCTGCTGCGCGGACTCGCGGAAATAGATCGCTTCCGGATCTTCCTGCGTCACGTTGCCGACCACGTCGCTGTTCTCGCAAAAGAACATGTCGCCGTTGGGGTTCAGCATGATGCCCTGGGTCATGAACGGGCAGGGCGCGGTGCGGTGATAGCCGTTGGCGATCATGTCCGCGTAATGCATGTAGATGTAGTTCTGTCCGTCGAGCAGCGGATCCTGCCGCACGCGATCGAGGAAGAACTTGCGCATCTTCTGTTCCTCGAGGCCGATCGGCTTCATGCCTTTCTCGAGCTCGGCGTTGCCCAGCATGGCGTCCGTGAAGCGCACCATGTTGAACACGATGTCGAGCTTTTCCTTCTTGGCCCAGGCGAGGATGTTGTCGGCGTCCTCGAGGTTCTTGGAAAAGATCGTCGACGAGATGCCGAAGTTGAAGCGGCGCGTCTTCTGCAGTTCCTGCATGGCGGCGATCGTCTTGCCGGCCTTCTCGAACGCGTTGCGGACGTTACGCACCGAGCCGTGCATGTCGCCCACGCCGTCGATCGACACGCGGGTGGAGAAGATCACGTTGCGTTCGTTGCAGAGCTCGACGATCTTCGTCAGCATCGGGATCGCGCGGTGATGCGTGATCCCGGTGGTGTTGAGCGTCAGCTTGCGGAGCTTGGGGAACTTGTCGATCATCACGCGCGCGATGTCGACCAGGTCGTTGCGCGTGGTCGGCTCGCCGCCGGAGATCGAGGCGTTCTCGATGTCTTTCCAGAGATTGGAGCTGAACGCCTGTTCAATCTGCGCCAGCGTCATGTCTTCCTTGCGGTTGCCGCGCGTCCAGTTGCTGCACATCTCGCAGCGGGCGTCGCACACAAACGTGCAATGGAAGATGAAAACCGTCGGATGAAGCGGGGTGTACTTCGACACAGCCGCCCGCATGAAATCGCGGGGCGCACTCATCGCAGCTTTTGCGAGGTACTTCGCAGCGTAGGTTTGTGCCATTTAGGAACTGCAGCCCAATAGGCCAATAGGAGAATAGGCCAATTGAATTGTCTAAGTTGTAGATTTTACAGGATTTCCCGGCGCTGCCGCAACCACAGCAGGAGTCCGGGCAGATTCCCCGCCAACCCGGTCAGAACAATCAGGGTCGATAGGGCAAATGACTGAATGTCTGGGACGCCTGCAGGTTGGAGCATCCAGACGAACCCCGCCTGAGGGACCCCGAAGCCGCTGACCGAAATGGGCAACAGCAGCAACAGCAGGCCCAGGGGCATGAACAGCAGGAAGTACGCGTACGGCACCGTCATGCCGAGTCCCAGCCCCAGCAGGTAGGCTTGCGTGACGCGCAACATCTGGACGGCCATTGACCAGGCCATCACATGGAGGAGCGCTCCACGATGCCCGCGATACCGGCCGACGGCGTCGGCCAGCGTGAGGAGCTTGCGCGTCAAGAAGCGTTCGTGGCGATGGTTGGGGATGATCCACCGCAACAGTTCATCGGCCCAGAAGGCGGCGCCGCACGCCCCCGCCAGCACCACGATCGCGGCCACGATCCACCAGTCGCTGCGCTCGGCGGGCGACCACGCAATCACGCCCACCACGGCCATGACGACAAGCGACAGCACGCCCAGTAGGCGATCGACGGCGACCGATGCCACCGCATCGCTGCCGCTCGCCGAGTCACGCGAGAGTCCGTACGCGCGGGCCGCGTCCGCGCCAACGCCAGATGGCAGGAAACTGCCGACGAACGAGCTGACCAGGAACAGCCGCGTCGCCTCGCCGGTCGTCACGGGAATTGCGCGTGCGCGCAGCAGCAAGATCCAACGGAGGATCATCACCGCGCGATCGATCGCGACCAGCAGCAGGACAGCGCCGAGGTAGCGCAGATCGATCTGCGCGATTGCCCGCGCCGACTCGCCCATGTCGATCCCCATGGCGAGGATCGCGAGGATCACCGCCGTGATCGCCAGGCGGAGGAGCATCAGGCCCTCTTTTGTGCGACGAACGTCAGCGTTTCGAAAAGGTTCTTGCGGATCTTGAAGACGAGATCTTCGGTGCGCGTGTAACGCGACAGCGAATCCACGCCGGGCAGGTTGATGAACAGGGCAGCGGCGGCAAGCAGGTCGCGCTTGACGCCGGTGGCGATGCCGATTGCGCGCTCAACGTGCAGGATCTCAAAGCCGCCGTCGTTGAACAGCTGCTTCACGCGCCGCTCGGTGGTGACGAAGTTGTGGGTGTAGTCCACGTCCCAGAAGAACTGGCGTTCCTTCAGGTAGTCGGGAACGACGACGAAGAACACGCCGCCGGGCTTGAGCGTGCGCAACGCTTCGGCGGTGAACTGGCGCGCGTCATCGATGCCGCGCATGTGCTCGAGGACCTGGTCGGCATAGACCACATCAGCCGAGGCGTCCGCCATCGGCATCGGTGGCGTCCATGCCTCGATGACCTTGAGGCCTTTCTTGCGCAGCACATCCATCAGGATCGGGCTGGCCTCAATGGCCGTGTAGTCCCACCCGTCTGCGACCGCGAGCTCTCCGAGCGTGCCGTGGCCCGGACCGATCTCGAAGAACACGCCAGGCGCCGGCTTGAAGCGCTCGAGCAGGTTCAGGCGATGGCGTTCGATGCGCGATCGTCGGCCGGCGCCATACGGTGTCAGGCTTTTTTCGGAGAAGGTCTTGTAGAAGGTGGAGTCGGCCACTTGGGCGTCTGGCATGGCGCTGGAGCCGGCGTGTGCCGGCTCCAGCCATTTGATGATCGATCAGCAGGCAGGTGTGCGATTGGGGCCACCCGGCCGCGGATACATCGTTCGGCCGACCGTGCCGTTGTTCCTCGTCACGTCGGTCACGTCCAGCCACACTGTGGAGGGGAACGACCCGCAGTGACCCGCGATGATGTCGAAGATGTAGACCTCGAAACGGCCCTGGATGTCGGGGTACTGATTGCTGTAGTAGTAGCTCGCCACATCTTGCGAGGCGTCGTTGCAGTTACCGCGCTTGCAGTTGTAGCCCCAGCGGCCGTCCTTGGCGCGCAGGGCGTCAAGGACGCGATCCATGAACTCCCAGGAGCCGCCGTGATCCTGGCAAGAATTGCGCAGGGCTGCGGGGAACGCCGATGCCACGCTCGCAACAATGGCCGACTCATTCGGGCGGGGCTTGCGAGTTTCCCCGGAGGCGAGCGGTGACAGTGGAGCGGCGCAGGTGCTGCTGCCTCCGGTTGTCGCAACCGGTGGCGGCGCCACCACGACGGGCCTGGTCGGTGACAGGAACGATCCCCATGAAGACCACGGGCCGACAGTGTCAGGGTTGCCGACGTGCGCGCGGACGCGCCACGAGTACACGCGGTCGTACTCGAGTTCGTAGTCGCTCAGATGCGAACTCACATCGGGGCTTTCGCCCACGGTGCGGCTGTAGACGGGCGACGTACCGGTGTCGAGCCAGAGTTCGATGTCATAGGCCGGACCGACCGAACCGTAGCGGCCGGTTGAGTTGAGCCAGAGCAAGGT
>DATMJU010000239.1:0-10065 GCA_035553795.1 Vicinamibacterales bacterium | reverse complement strand
GATCAACGCAGGTGGTCCGTACTTTGCGATGATTCGAGTGGTGCGAATCTCCCGCTGTCGGAACGTCTTACGCTGCAGCGCCGACGCGGCACCGCGCCCCATCCAGTATGTGACACACGCCCCTAAATGGTTTCCGATGGTCGCTGTAACCACGATCGCCACAATCGAATGTCCTTGTGCCGCTAGAGCGATCACGACAGGCTCCGAGCCAAGCGGCACAACGGTAGCCGCCAAGAAGCTCCAGCCAAATAGCGTCAGGTACGCCCACATGTGATGGCGTGATCAAATGCCCGCGATTAGATTAAAAAACGTTAACAACCTGAATGGTCCAGTTCTGGCGTCGCAATGCTTGCTATGCTCGTCGCTAATGGGCGTACTTCCAGCCGCGCCGTCGAACGTTCGCGGCGGCGGCGACACGAACGACGTAATCGACCCCGTCTGCGGCATGGCCATCAACCCCGCCGATGCCGTAGGCCGCGTCGACCACAAAAACCACAACTATTACTTTTGTAGCGAACATTGCCTGACGCAGTTTAGCGACCATCCCTCGCGCTTCGTCGATCGCAAACCGGCGATCGAGACCGGTGACCCGTCTGTCCAACCGACTGCGGGTACGAAGTGGACCTGCCCAATGCATCCGCAGATTGTCCGCGACGGGCCCGGGAGTTGTCCGATTTGCGGGATGGCGCTCGAGCGGATGACGGTCAGCGCCGGGGAAGATGACCACACCGAGCTGCGCGAGATGACGCGCCGCTTCTGGGGCAGCACGGTGCTTACGACGCCGCTGCTGGTGATTGCGATGGCGCACTTCATTCCTGGTCGCCCCCTCGACGTGGTCTTGGCGCGTGGTCCGCTCGGATGGATTGAACTCGCCCTCGCGACGCCGGTGGTGCTCTGGGGCGGCTGGCCATTCTTCGTCCGCGGATGGCAGTCCCTCGTCAACCGCAGCCTCAACATGTTCACCCTGATTGCGCTCGGCGTCGGCGTCGCCTATGTCTACAGCGTGATTGCCGTCCTCGTCCCCGACATCTTCCCACCGTCATTTCGCGACGAGGCCGAGCGCGTGGCTGTGTATTTCGAGGTCGCGGCCGTCATCGTTACATTGGTCCTTCTCGGACAGGTCCTCGAACTCCGCGCACGCAGCCAGACGGGGTCGGCGATCCGCGCGTTGCTCGGTCTGGCGCCCAAGACGGCGCGCCGCCTTCGCGACGACGGGACCGACGAGGATGTCGCACTCGACCAGGTTCAAATTGGCGATCGCCTGCGCGTTCGACCCGGCGAAAAGGTTCCCGTCGATGGCGTGGTGCTCGAAGGTACAAGTGCCGTCGACGAATCGATGGTGACCGGTGAACCGATTCCCGTCGAGAAACGTGACGGCGAACGCGTCATCGGCGCGACGGTGAACGGCACGGGCTCGCTCGTAATTCGTGCCGAGCGCGTTGGCGCCGACACGCTGCTGTCGCGCATTGTGCAGATGGTCGCGGAGGCGCAGCGCAGCCGCGCGCCGATCCAGAAGCTGGCGGACACCGTGTCCGGCTATTTCGTGCCGGCGGTGGTGGTCATTGCGATTGTCACCTTCATCGCCTGGGCGGCGGTCGGACCGGAGCCGGCGCTCGCATTTGCGATCGTCAATGCCGTGGCCGTATTGATCATTGCCTGTCCGTGCGCGCTCGGCCTTGCCACGCCGATGTCGATCATGGTGGCCGCCGGCAAAGGTGCGAGCGCCGGCGTGTTGTTTCGGAATGCCGAAGCGATCGAAGTGATGCGCACCGTCGACACACTTGTCGTCGACAAAACCGGAACGCTCACGCTCGGCAAACCCCGCCTGGTGCAGCTCAAACCAGCGGCATCATGGGACGAAGCCCGCCTCCTGCGCCTGGCCGCGACGCTCGAGCGCGGCAGCGAGCATCCGCTGGCCGCGGCGATCGTGTCAGGAGCCGAGGAGCGCGGCGTCCAGCTGTCCGCCACCGAAGCATTCGAATCGGTGACCGGCAAAGGCGTGCAGGGACGGATCGAAGGCCAAGCTGTCGCGCTCGGCAACCGTCAACTGATGGAAGATCTGGGTGTCGAGGTCAGCGGCCTCGCCGACGATGCGGAGACCTCGCGCCGAGAGGGACAAACCGTGATGTTCGTCGCGGTCGCCGGACAGCCGGCCGGTTTCATAGGCGTCGCCGATCCGATCAAGGACACCACCCCGGAAGCCATTCGTGAGCTTCATGTCGAGGGGCTGCGTATCGTCATGCTGACCGGCGACAACAAAACAACTGCCGAAGCGGTGGCAAAGAAACTGGACATCGATGAAGTGATTCCCGACGTGCTTCCAGATCAGAAAGCCGACGTTATTAAACGGCTGCAGCAGGAAGGTCGCGTAGTCGCGATGGCCGGTGACGGTATTAATGACGCTCCCGCCCTCGCGCAAGCGCAGGTCGGCATCGCCATGGGTACCGGTACCGACGTCGCCATGGAAAGCGCCGGCGTGACGCTGGTCAAGGGCGACTTGCGCGGCATCGTCCGCGCCCGCCGCTTGAGTCGGCTGACGATGCAAAACATCAAACAGAATCTGTTTTTTGCATTCGTCTACAACGCAGCGGGGGTGCCGATTGCCGCGGGAGTCCTGTATCCATTTTTCGGATTGCTGCTGAGTCCGATGATCGCGGCCGCGGCGATGAGCGTGAGCTCCGTGTCGGTGATCGGAAACGCGTTGCGGCTGCGGCGCATCTCTCTATAGCCGTAGGTAGGAAATTCGAAAGGGAGTCCCAAATGGGAGCGCCGTCAGAACATGCTCGAATGAAGCAGGGAATGACCGGTCACCATTACAAGATGCTTGGTCTTAATCTGCTGATCAGCTTGGTCATCATGTACTTCGTGATGTTCTCGATGATCTGGAATGCTGGTGACCTAATCAACAATGCCAACATGTTCTACATGGCGTTGACGATGGCCACTCCGATGGGCATCCTGATGCTGTTGATGATGCGGATGATGTATCCGAACCAGAAGTGGAACCGCATGCTCTACGGGATCTTCACGCTGCTGTTCATTCTGGGATTGTGGGGTACGCGCGCGCAGTGGCTCGTGGGCGATCGGCAGTTCGTGCGGGCGATGATCCCGCACCATTCGGGCGCAATCCTGATGTGCAACCGCGCCTCGCTTCAGGACGCGGCAATCCGTGATCTGTGCTTCAAGCCGGACGGCATCGTCGAATCGCAGAAGCGTGAGATCGAGCAGATGAAGGCTTTCTTGGCCGGCCGGTGAAGGGCACGCGCAAGCTTGTCAACACAGCTCAGATCACATCGCGCGGGCGCTCTCGGCTGGACGCACGGCTGAGAACATTGTCACCGTTCCGAACGTCGTGCTCATGTCGAGCGTCTGCCTGACACCCCAAAAGCCCGCGTGGGCGCACAACTCAGGCAGCTGGCCCAGTAAATTCGCCTCAACCCCATCGCTCGGTTCGAACACTTTCAAAGAAATTGACGCAATGCGCATCAGTATCGTGTGCGGCTTGCCCCAATCGGCGATGTGTAACTGACCCCCAGGCCGAAGCACGCGGAATATTTCCGCCCGAGCGTCTCCCTTATTCGTCGTATCGAGGTGATGAAGGACAAACATCGTCAGCACGCGATCGAACGCTTGGGACTGTAACGGCAAGAAAAGCGCCGATCCTGATGTCCAACGTATCTCCCGGTGCGCCTCTCGGCCCTTTTTCGCCGCGATATCAAGCATGCCCGCGTCCGGTTCGACGCCGACCAGAGCCGTATGGTGATTGCGTCCCGACAAGAGCATCAACAGAGAGCCGGTCCCGCAACTCACGTCGAGCACCCTGTGACCGGTCTCGATGCCGGCTTGCTCCAGAATCATCGATCGCAGCCGACGTTCAGGCATCGTTAAACCAAAAACCGGATCGTACAATGCGCGTAGTGCTTGCATCGCAAGCCAATGCTCCTCTCTTCTGATGCGTTGCGTCACGGGCGTGTCGTTTGAGCAGATCTCATTCGGCGCATCTGTTCGGCGAGCTTTTACGACTACGATCGTCGATCGATGCTACTCGCGTCGCCGGCCCGGCGGTCCCAACCAGTGCATCAGCAGCAACACGACAACGCCGAAGAAAACCGTGACCAGAATCACGACGTCCAAACGGTGCAGCGGGCCTAGGATTGCAATCATTCCGTCGAGTGTACGACGCCAAACGGTGCTGTCGTTGAATTAACGTTAGCCCTCGTCCCGTTTGTGATGAACCCGCCAAGCACATCTGCTCCTTCAAGGGATTCGCCCCCGGAAGGATGCACTCGACGCAAAGGAGGGCCTACAGACGCGCCAACGACAATGAACGAAATTTAATGTGACGCGATCGTGGAATCAAACCGCCTGGTACCGCGTCAAAGAGGCAGTTATGCGTAGTTTCTGTGCGCTCGTGGTCGTTGTCATTACGGTCAGCGCCGCGGTGACGCATGCGCAAATCGTCTCCGAAGGCAGCATCCGAGGCGTCATTCGCGATGTGCAAGGTGCGGTGCTGCCCGGCGCCACCGTCGTCGCAGCGAGTCCGACGGTCGCGGGTCTTCGAACGACGGTATCGGATGCACAAGGCGATTACCGGCTCACCGGCCTGCCGCCGGGCGAATACACCATCACTGGAGAGCTGCAAGGTTTCTCGAAAGTATCGCGGAGCGGCGTCGTAGTTCGCGCCGGCCTCAACCTGTCGATCGATTTGACAATGCAGGTTGGCAATCTCGAGGAGGTCATTCGCGTTGAAGCCGAGACACCGATGCTCGAAACACAACGGACAGTGCAGGCGGTGAATGTCAGCGGCGAGATGCAGCGGCGTCTGCCGTTGACCGTCGGCGGCCATTGGTCGGGCGTGACGTTGCTGACGCCCGGCGTCGCGGCGCAGGCGGCCGACGCGGGCATGGGCGGCGTCTATTTCAATCGCGGCACCGACAACGAAAGTCATGTGGTGCAAGTCGACGGCGCCGACATGGGATCGTTCCGTCAGCAGTGGCCGGCGGCTTACTTTGGCATCAGTACGGAGGCCCTGGAGGACATCCAGGTCAAGACCGCGGGGATTGATGCGGCCTCGCCGCTCGCGCAAGGGATGGTGATCAATATTGCCGCCGCGGCGGGCACCAATCAGTTGCGCGGCGCCGGGGGCGCCGTCTACACGGCGAAAAGCTGGAACAGCAACAACGTCCCCGGCGGCACGCCGCGAACCGTGGAGATCATCCAACCGGATATCTCCGTTGGCGGTCCAGTGCGGCGAGATCGCGTCTGGTTCTATGGGGCAGCGCGCTTCTCGTCGGAGCGTTCGGGCATTGGACGCACCATCGATGTGGTGAATCGCCTGACGGCGCTGCGTCCCGGATTTGTTCCTTTCGACAACAAACGCAGTCAGAAATTCTGGTACATAAAGGGGACGGCGCAGCTCTCACAGAATCATCAGGCGTACGCGTTCGCGCAACGTGACGTCGACCCTCGCGATTCGAATGCGGCAGATTGGGCCGATCCTTTTGACGTCCTCGCATTCGGTGGTTACGGATACGGCACTCGCGTCAGCTCCATCTGGGGTAACTCCGTCACCACGCGCGTGCTCGCCGCTTACAACAACAAGGGCATCAACACCAGCTTCGATATCTTCGACGGCCGCGTCGTCGACAACGGTCCGGCGACTCTCGTGCATCGTGATGCTTTTCTCTCTTCGGGACGTTTGGTCGGCTCGGGCAGCATCGCGCAGCTCAATAACCTGCAGACGCGCAATTTGTGGCCGACCTCGAAGCTGACGCTAAGCGCTGATCTGACCTACGTCAAGACGGGCTGGCTTGGCTCGCACGAATTTCAGACCGGCGTCTACCTGCAGCCCCGTCTACGCGTGGATACCATCGACCGCTACGCGAACGGCGGATTCCAGCTCGAGGAAGTGGTGCTTCGCAATCCTGCTGATCTGTTCGCGGGAACGATTCCGTTCCATCGGCGCATCTTCGGCGTGGGTGAGCTGACGAGTGCTTCGGTCTGGGCGCGCGACAACGCCATCTACCTGCAGGACGCGTGGCGGCCCTCGTCGCGGCTGACGGTGACTGCGGGTCTGCGCATCGATTGGATTCAAGGCAAGGATCGGCTGTTCGACGCGGTAGTGCTCGACGACATGGCGGTTGGTCCACGGTTCGGCGGAACCTATCAGATCACTGAGGATGCCAAGAACGTCGTTCGAGCGAGCTGGGGCCGAGTGCACGAGGCGCCGATCGGCCTGCGCATCGGCGCCGCCGGCACCAATCGCGCTAATCAGCGCGATCTCTACGACCTTAATCTCGACGGCGTATTCGAGACCGAGTTCGTCGAGCCCGCCAGTACGGTCAGATCTACAGATCGCGAGATTGATCCGAATCGCCGGCAACCTTTTGCCGACGAGTGGCTGGTCGGGTACCGACGGCAGTTCGCCGGTCAAGTCAGTATTGATGCCAGCTTCATCCAACGGCGCTACAAACATCGCCCCGCGCTCGTCGAAGTCAACGGCATTTATGATGGCGGAGTGTTTCGGGGCTATCGCAACGAAGCGTTCAATAATATTTTCCTGATCACCAGCAATCAGTGGAATTGGCCGGTGTACTCGGGTATCGAGCTCACCGCATCAAAGCAAACGCGGCGCACGCAATTGATCGCTGGGTATACCCGCGCGTTTCAACATCTGGCCGGAACCTGGCAGCCGAACGACCCGGCGTCGTTCATCGAGCCGGATAAATTCAATAACGATGCGGGATTAGGATCGATTTCTCGCGCCAATGAATCGAATAGCTTGTCTGGCACGGCTGACACACGTAATCAGATGTGGCTACGTCATATCGGCCGCATCGGCGTCGTCCACATGGCGCCGTGGAACATCGTGCTCGCCAGTACCGTGAGCGCACAATCGGGACTGCGGTCTGGCCCGGTTGTAACGCGAGTGGCCGCAGCGGATCCGCGATTCGGGCCCTCAACGGTCACGCTGTCAAACGGGCGTGTCGTGTCGAATCCGCTGGCCACGACGATTCGTTTTGCGAACGGCGACCGCGGCGAAGGGCAACTCGAAGGTCCCGCGATCGTTTCCTGGAATGCGCGAGTCGGGCGCGACTTCCGATTCGGTAGCCGGCGTCTCGAGGTGGCCTTCGATGTGTTCAACATCACCAATCGTGGTGCGGTGCAGGCGTTCCTCGGCGGCGGGAATCAAACCTACAGCCCGAATTTCGCATAGCGACCGGACGGCACCTTTATCGGATCATCGATGCAGCCGCCGCGGAGCGGTCAGCTGACCTTGCGATTCATGTTCTGAGTGGTAGATGCCGGGCAATGCCTCGGCATCTTATTTCCGGCTCATTGAGAGGCTCTGGTAATTCCGTCAGGTCTAGCAACGTGCAGAGGCCACCCGTAGTGAAACCACATTCACCTCCCGACCATGCCTGAACTGCCGCGTGCAGATGATCGCGAAACCGGGTTAATTGTTCCAGTTTCCGATTCAGCGCCGTGACATGCTGCTGTCCCAATTTGACCACCTCATCGCACGGCGCGATGCCCGACCGGCTGAGCGCCAACAGTCCCTGAATTTCCGGTAGCGAAAAACCAAGTCGCTGCGCGCGGCGGATGAAACGCACTTCATCGACCGCTTGTCGCGTATACAGGCGATATCCGCCATCGTTCCGGGCCACCGCCGTAAGTAGGCCGATGCGTTCGTAGTAGCGGATCGTCGACACCGGCACGTCGACTTCCCGAGCAAGGTCGCCTATGAGCAATTCCATGATCCACCAATACACGTTGAACCCCGGTGCAAGGTCAAGCGCTTGACTTGCCACCGCGATTCAGGCCGTACAACTGAATGAGAAAGGAGGGACCCATGAACACTGGCACATGCGGCTGCTGTGGCAGCCCTACACGAGCAGGGTCTGACTGCTGCGGTTGCTGCGGCCATTCGGCCCGAAAGAAGTAAAACAATCACAGGAGCTGCCGGGGCGTGTCCCCGGCAGCGATCTTTCGCTGCTGTCGTGGTTGACATCATCGCCGTTGTTGCGCATCCTACAGACGTGATCTTCGCCCATAGGTGTTCGGCCGCGCTGCTTACGCTGGCGATCTGTGCCGGAAACGTTGGCCTGTGCACGGGTTGGGCGACCACGCCTGAAGCACGAATGGCCTGTTGCGAGAGTGGCGAGTCGTGCCCGATGGCTCACGCCGATGCCGATGGAACGACGACGGCGCTGACCCAGGCCCAGGCCGATGCCTGTTGCGCATCATCCGAACCAGATGGATCCACGCCATCAGCCACGCCGGCGGCATCGGCGATAACGGTCGCCGTTCTCGGGGATGCTGTGGTGGTACCGGCACTAACGCGGATTGAGCAGTTCCATCCCGCATCGTTTGGCGACCCTCCCACGGCTTCGTTTGCAGTTCCTCGCCACGTTCTCCTCACTGTCTTTCTGATCTAGCTGATCGCACTCGTCGTGTGTCTGCTCGAACGATGAGTCGAGCAGCTTTATCGTGCGTACGTGCACGGGACGAATGTGACGGCTGATGATCAATCGAATACTTGACTTCTCTCTACGTAACCGCGCTCTAGTCCTGCTCGCGTATCTCGGCCTCGCCAGCTGGGGTGCATGGGCGCTGTGGGCGACGCCGATCGACGCGATTCCCGATCTCTCAGATAACCAGGTAATCGTCTTCACTGAATGGACGGGCCAAAGTCCGCAGGAGGTCGAGGATCAGGTCACCTACCCGCTGACCACCAACCTGCAGGGACTTGCCGGCGTTCGCGTCGTACGTTCGCAATCGGCGTTCGGCTTTTCGATGATCTACGTGGTCTTCGAAGATGACATCGATCTGTATTTCGCCCGGGCACGTGTCCTCGAGCGTCTCAATCTGGTCACCAAGAATCTGCCGTCTGGCGTCGTGCCCACCCTTGGCCCCGACGCGACCGGCGTCGGGCACGTGTTCTGGTACACCGTCGAAAGCTCCACTCACTCGCTGCAAGAGCTCCGCAGCGTTCAGGACTGGTTCGTTCGCTATCAATTGAACGCGGTGCCCGGTGTCGCCGAGGTCGCGTCAGTGGGAGGACACGTCCAGCAGTATCAGATCGATGTCGATCCCAATCGACTGCGTGTTTACAACTTACCTCTGCGCGCAGTGGTCGACGCGGTTCGTGACAGCAATCTCAATGTCGGCGGCAACGTCCTGGAAGCCGGTGGCGCATGGCTGATCGTTCGCGGTGTTGGCCTGATCGCGTCGGTGGAGGACATCAAGAAGATCGTCATCAGCGCTACGAACGGCGTCCCTGTCTATGTCGAGCAGGTGGCGGACGTGAAGGTGGACGGCGCGTTTCGAGTCGCGTCCCTCGTGAAGGGCACCTCGGAAGCGGTCGGCGGCGTCGTCGTGGCGCGGACCGGCGTGAATACGAAAGAGGTCATCGATGCGGTGAAGTTACGGATCGCGCAGATTACGCCGGGCTTACCTACGGGCGTTACGATTGTGCCGTTCTACGATCGGTCGACGCTGATCGAGCAGGTCGTTGACACGCTCCGCGTCGCGCTCATCGAGGAAATCGTCCTGGTCACGCTCGCGCATGTCGTGTTTCTGATGCACCTGCGATCGATCCTGATTGTCACGCTCCCCTTGCCGTTGGCCGTACTGATGTCGTTCTTGGGCATGTACTACGCCGGCATCTCCTCGAACATCATGAGCCTCGCCGGGATCGCGATTGCGATTGGCGTCCTGGTCGATGCCGGCATCGTGGTGACGGAGAACGCATTTCGTTTCCTCGAGCAACGCGGCGTGGATCCGAAAGATCGCAAGCGAGTGTGGGAAACCGTGCGTGACTCAACACGGTTGGTCGGACGTCCGGTGTTTTTCTCGATGGCGATCATCCTGCTCGCCTTTATCCCGGTCTTCGCGCTCACCGGGCAGGAGGGTAAATTGTTCCGGCCCCTTGCCTTCACGAAAACGTTCGCGGTGCTGGCGGCCACGGTCATCGCCGTCACGCTCGTGCCGGTGTTGTGCACGATGCTGCTCGGCGGCAGGTTCCACCGAGAAGAAGACAACCCCGTTATGCGCGTGTTGCAG
>DATMJU010000238.1:0-3682 GCA_035553795.1 Vicinamibacterales bacterium | reverse complement strand
GACCGGCGTGGTCAACTTCGTGCTCAAGCAGAACTTCGAAGGCGTCGCCGCGCAGGCGCAGGCCGGGATCAGCAAGTATGGCGATGCCGGCGACCGCTTCGCTGCACTGACCGTTGGCAAGAACTTCGCCGGCGGGCGCGGCAATGTGACGCTGGCCTACGAATATGGCGCCAGCGACCGCCTGCAGACGCGCGACCGCCGGCAGTTCACCGGCTCGCGCGCGATCACGTTCGTCCGCAACCCGGACTACACGCCAAACACGCCGGGCGTGTACAGCCGCATCCCGCTTGATGACATCCGCTATGAGTGGTCTTCGCGGCAGGGAGCGGTCGACGTGACCTTTGAGGGCATCCCCGACTTCCGCGGCGATGGCACGCCCTACAACCTCGGCACCTCGATCCCCGGCGGCTATTCACGCGGCAGCGACGACACACTGGTTTCAGACTACGGCAACGACCTGCTGCCCTCGATCAAGCGCCATGTGGTGAACTTCAACGCCCGCTTCGAAGTCTCGCCGGCGCTCAAGCTGTTTGTCGAGACCAAGTACGCGAACACGAAGTCCTATTCGCTCGGGCAGCCGACGTTCGACTATTACATCTTCGTGCCGCAGGATAACCCCTATATCCCCGCGAGCATCCAGGCAGCGATCGATCCGGCCAATGGCGGCGTGCTCGTTACGCGCGACAACTTCGACCTCGGTCAGCGCGGCGAGAACATCAAGCGCGAGACGTTCCGCTCGGTTATCGGCGCGGAAGGCGATCTATCCTCGTCGCTGCACTACGAAGTTTCCTACGTCTTCGGTCGCACCGATGTGACCAACCGCTTCGTCAACGACCGCTACACCGACCGCTTCAACGCCGCGCTCGATGCTGTGCTCGATCCGGCGACAGGTCAGATCACCTGCCGTGTCAATCTCGATCCGACAGCGGCTGCCGCGGTGACGTTCAAGCCGGGTGAATGCCGTCCGATCAATCTCTTCGGCGAAGGCCGCAGCGATCCGGCGAGCGTCGATTTCGTGCGCGCCAACACGACCGAGCGCTCGCGGATCACCCAGCACGTGGTGAACGCCTCGCTATCGGGCGACACGCGCAGCTTCTTCAATCTTCCGGGCGGCCCGGTCGGTTTCGTGGTCGGCGGCGAATACCGCAAGGAAAGCTCGAGCTTCGTACCCGATCCGCTGGAGCAGCAGGGCCTCACCTTCTCCAACAAGCTGGGGATCACGCGCGGCAAGTTCGATGTGAAGGAAGCCTTCGCCGAGCTCGATCTGCCGCTGCTGAAGGACAAGCCGTTTTTCCACGTGCTCGATGTGAGCGGCGCGGTGCGTTATGCGGACTACTCCTCGACCGGCGGCGCGACAACCTGGAAGGTCGATGCAGCCTGGTCCCCAATTCCGGATATACGGTTCCGCGGTACGATCTCGCAAGCGGTGCGCGCGCCCAACATCGGCGAGCTCTATGGCGCGGCCGGGCAGACCTTCACGTTCTTCGACGATCCCTGCCTGCCCTCCAACATCGGCCTCGGCACTGCTAGCCGGGCGGCCAACTGCACGGCGCTGCTGACGGCTGCCGGCCTCTCGCCCACCGAGATAGCCAACTTCGAGGATACCCGCACGGTCAACATCTCGGGCACCAGCGGCGGCAATCCCAACCTCCAGCCCGAAAAGGCGCGGACGTGGACAGCCGGCGTGGTCATCCAGCCGAGCTTTGTGCGAGGCCTCGCGATTGCGCTCGACTGGTACGACATCAAGCTCAAGCAAGCGATCAACACTGTCGATGCCCAGAAGCTCGCCGAACTCTGCGTTGATCAGCCGACGATCAACAATCCGTTCTGCGCCTCGCTGGTGCGTGCACCGGGCAGTGGCCTGATTGTGGACTACACGGTGCAGCCGCAGAACGTCGCCGCGTTCCGCACTTCGGGCCTCGAGCTCAATGTGAACTATGGCTTCCGCCTCGAGAAGATCGGTGACTTCCAGCTGAAGTTTGTCGGCAACTACCTCAATACGCTGACCTTTGTTGATTCGCCGGGCGCCGCGCCGCGCAGCACGCTGGGCGAGACCTATCAGCCGCAGTATCAGGCCTTCGTGAACCTCAGCTATCAGACCGGTCCGTTCGGCTTCAACTACAGCGTTTCGTGGTGGGACAAGACCCGGCGCTATTCGGCTGACCGCACCAACGGCAACCCGAACTACGTCGACCCCAAGTACGCCTGGTACAAGGAGCGCTGGGTGCACAACGTCTCGGCCAACTTCACCGTCAACAAGACGATGGAGTTCTACGGCGGCGTGAACAACCTGTTCAACCAGCAGCCGGACATCGGCTCATACACTTATCCGACCGAGACAAGCGGGACGTCGTTCTACGCCGGCTTCCGCGCCAAGTTCTGACGAGCTGCGAGGGGAGCGGGCATCCTGCCCCTCCCCCATCTCGACCCGACAAAAAGAAAGGCCCCGCAATTGCTTGCGGGGCCTTTCGCTTGCGACCCGGACTTCATCCGGCTTCCTAAAGTTTCAGCGCAGCGACACCACGTTGTCCGACACGCGCGGATCGCGGCGGTCACCGCGGTACTGGCTGGCCATCGGCTCATCCGACACTTCGTAGACATCAGTCGCGCCGAAGCCGTTGAACGCGGTCTTCATTGCCGCGCCATAGGCGCCGAGCATGCCGATCTCGATGAAATCGCCCGCCTTGATGTCCGCCGGAAGCGCGAAAGGCCCTTCCATGCGGTCCATGTCGTCGCAGGTGGGACCCCAGAAGCTGAAGTCCTCGGTTTCGGTCTCGCCGTCCTCGTTGGCCGCGCTTTCGCGCAGCAGACGGACAGGGAAGCGCCAGCCGACATGCGCCGCATCGAACAGTGCGCCATAGGCGCCGTCGTTGATGAACAGCTCGGTGCCGCGGCGGCGTTCGACGCGCACGATCATCGAATTGTACTCGGCGCAGAGCGCGCGGCCTGGCTCGCACCACAGTTCCGCCGAGTACGAGACCGGCAGCGATTCATAGGTGCGGTCGATCACGCCGAAGTAATCCTCCAGCGGGGGCGGTTCCATGCCCGGGTAGATCGACGGGAAGCCGCCGCCGACATCGATGATGTCGATCGTGACCGACGCGTCGACAATCGCCGCACGGACGCGCTCCATCGCCTGCACATAGGCAAACGGGGTCATCGCCTGGCTGCCGACATGGAAGCAGATGCCAAGGCTGTCAGCCACCTGGCGGGCAGACTGCAGCAGTGGTGCCGCATCGGCCAGGTCCACTCCGAACTTCGAGGCAAGGCTCAGCTCGGAATAGTCCGACGAAACGCGCAGCCGGACGCACAGCGAAAGATCAGTTGCGCCATCGGTTGCCGCAACGATCTTCTCGAGCTCTTCCTGCGAATCGAGGCTGAAAACGCGAACGCCGTGCTGGCGATAGGCCTCGGCAATCGCGCCGGGGGTCTTAACCGGATGCATGAAGCACAGCACGGCCTCAGGCAACGTGGCGCGCACAAGCCGCACCTCGGCAATCGAGGCGACGTCAAAATGGGTCACGCCGGCGTCCCACAGAACCTTGAGCAGGTCCGGCGAGGGATTGGCCTTTACCGCATAGAGCGACTTGCCCGGAAACTTCTCAACGAAGAAGCGGGCGGCGCGCGTGGCGGCGTGCGGGCGGTTCAGGATGACCGGTTCGTCGGGCGCGAGCGCGCGAAC
>DATMJU010000237.1:0-7034 GCA_035553795.1 Vicinamibacterales bacterium | reverse complement strand
GATCCCTGATCCCTGATCCCTGATCCCTGATCCCTGCTACGATCAGACCCGTGGCACGTTATCCCTCGGGCGCGAGTCTCGCGTTCGGCCCTGGCGGCATCACGCCCGCCGTCAAGATTCTCATCATCACGAACGTCGTCGCGTTCGTGCTCAACCTGATTGTCGGCAACGACATGACGGTGCGGCTCGGCTTCTCGCCACAGGCGGTGCTCGAGCAGCTCGCGTTGTGGCAGCCGTTCACCTATATGTTCCTGCACAGCACCAGCGGTGTGGGGCACATCCTGTTCAACATGCTGGCCCTGTGGATGTTCGGCACCGAGCTGGAACGCACGTGGGGCACGCGCTTCTTCGCGAAGTACTACGTCATCACCGGTGTCGGCGCGGCGATGGTCAGCATGCTGCTGGCGTTCTGGATCGACGACATCTATTACAACGTCACGGTCGGCGCGTCGGGCGCCATCTACGGCCTGCTGCTCGCCTACGGCATGTATTTCCCGAACCGGCCGATCATGCTGTACTTCATCTTCCCGATCCCGGCGCGCATCTTCGTGATGATCGTCGGCGCGATCGCCTTCCTCTCGTCGCTCGGCGGTCCTGGCGGAGGCGTGGCACACTCTGCACACCTTGGCGGCCTGCTGGTCGGCTATCTCTATCTGAAGGGCTTGCGCTCGCGGCCGATGGACGAAATCAAGTACCGCTACATGCGCTGGAAGATGGGCCGGGCCCGCAGCAAGTTCGACGTCTACTCAGGCGGACGCTCGGACGACATCGATGAAGAGTGGAAGAAAGAGTGGAAAAAACACATTCACTGATGAAGTTAAAAGTTGAAAGTTAGAAGTTAAAAGTTAGAAGTCAGTCAAAGCGGCGGGCCGGCTTCAAGCCTGCCAGCATCGCAACGATGTTTCCCGGGAAGCCCGCCAGCGCATCGTTATATTTCGCGACGTGTTTGTTGTAGACAGTCTTGATCGCGTCGTTTGACTGGTCGACTTCGAGCCGTTTCCACGCACCGGTCACTAGCGCGCGCAGAGCGAGCAGTCGTCTATACACAGCAACCGCCCACGCTGCCGCGACGGCGATGACGACGAGAGTGACGACAACATTCACTGTTCGTTTCTAACTTTTAACTTTTAACTTCTTTCACTTCTCAGTGGGCTTGTCGTGGAAGTAGTTGTCGCTACCGTCGAGCCAGTCGTGGCGGATCGGGCTGAAGATGTCCATCTCGAACGTGTCGTCGATGGCCTCGGCCTGGTGCGGCACCCATGACGGGATGTGCAGCACCTCACCTTCCCGCACCGTGATCTCCTCGCCGTTGATCAGGAAGCGCAGGCCGCCCTGCAGCACGTAGGTCATCTGTTCGCTTTCATGCGAATGCATGGGCACAATCGCGCCGCGTTTCAGGTAGATCTGCGTGACCATTTCCCGTTCGCCGGTGATGATCTTGCGGGAGATCATCTCGGTGACTTTCTCGAGCGCGATTTCGTCCCAGCGATGAAGACGCACGGGCCGTTTGGTGATAGCGGGATCGGTAGGTGTGCTCATGTCTGTAAATGTCTCGTGGCGTGAGAATTAGGCGCGGATTATAGCACCCGGCCGGATGGTATAATTTTCCCCGCATGAAGGCTTCCACGCTCGCCTCCAGGCCCGACACGCGCAGCGAGGCAAGCGCGCGTTGGGACGGTCTTACATCCGACGATCTGATGCGGGCGTACCGCACGATGCTGCTGTCGAGGCGCATCGACGACAAGGAGATCCAGCTCAAGAACCAGAGCCTGATTTTCTTCCAGATCAGCGGCGCCGGCCACGAGGCCGTGCTGACCGCGGCCGGCCTGCACCTGCGCGCCGGCTACGACTGGTTCTATCCGTACTATCGCGACCGCGCACTGTGCCTGCAGCTCGGCATGACGCCGACCGAGATGCTGCTCTCCGCGGTGGGCGCGAAGGACGATCCCAATTCAGGCGGCCGCCAGATGCCGTCGCACTGGGGTCACAAGAAGCTCAACATCCCGTCGCAGGGCAGCCCCACCGGCACGCAGTGCCTGCAGGGTGTCGGCGCCGGCGAAGCCGGCATGATCTACGAGCGCGTCACCGGCATCACCGATCGCGCCGAGCAGTTCCACGACGACGAGATCACCTACATCTCGATCGGCGAGGGCGCGACCAGCGAAGGCGAATTCTGGGAAGCGCTCAACACCGCGTGCACCCGCTCGGTGCCGGTGCTGTACCTCGTCGAAGACAACGGCTACGCGATCTCGGTGCCCGTCGAAGTGCAGACGCCCGGCGGCGACGTGTCGCGACTCGTCGAATCCTTCCCCAACCTGAAGCTGTGGCGCTGTGACGGCACGGACTTCCTGGAAAGCTACCGCACGATGGGCGAGGCCGCGGCCTACGTCCGCCGTGAGCGCAAGCCGGCCTTTGTCCACGCCAAGGTGATCCGCCCGTACTCGCACTCGCTGTCGGACGACGAGCGGTTGTACAAGACGACGGAAGAGCGCAAGGCGGAAGCGCTGCGCGATCCGCTGACGAAGATGCGCGCGTTCCTGCTCAAGGAAAAGATCGCGACCGAAGCGGATCTCGAAGCGGTGCTCGCGTCAGTCGATCGCGAGGTCGCCGACGCCACGGACTTCGCGCTGAAGGCACCGAAGCCGTCGGTCGACACTGCGGCGTCGTTCGTCTATTCGGACACCGTGGATCCAACCTCGGCGGCGTTTGAGACCAGCGCGGTGCCCGAGGGCAAGCCGGACACGATGGTCGGCGCCATCAACCGCACGCTCAAGGACGAAATGGCCCGCAGCGCCCGCATCGTCGTCTTCGGCGAAGACGTGGCGGATGCGAGCAAGGAAGCGTCGCTGGCTCACGTGCCCGGCAAGGGCGGCGTGTTCAAGGTGACCCACGGCCTGCAGAAGGCCTACGGCGCCGATCGCGTGTTCAACTCGCCGCTGGCGGAAGCCAACATCGTGGGACGCGCCGTCGGCATGGCGACGCGCGGGCTGAAGCCGGTCGTCGAGATCCAGTTCTTCGACTACATCTGGCCGGCGATGATGCAGCTCAAGGACGAGATGTCGATGCTGCGCTACCGCTCAGGCAACAACTGGTCGTGCCCGATGGTGGTGCGCGTGCCGATTGGCGGCTACCTGCGCGGCGGCGCGCCGTACCACAGCCAGTCGGGCGTCAGCATCTTCGCGCACTGCCCCGGCGTGCGCATCGTCTTCCCGAGCAACGCGATCGACGCGGCCGGCCTGCTGCGCACGTCGATTCGCTGCGACGATCCGGTGCTGTATCTCGAGCACAAGCACCTGTATCGCCAGACCTACAACAAGGGCGCGTATCCCGGCGACAACTTCATGATCCCGTTCGGCAAGGGATCGCTACGCCGCGACGGCACCGACATGGTGGTGCTGACGTGGGGCGCGCTCGTGCAGCGCTCGCTGCTCGCGGCCCAGCAGGCGGAGAAAGACGGCGTCAGCGTGGCGGTGTTCGACCTGCGCACGATCATGCCGTATGACTGGGAAGGCATCGCCGAGTTGGTCCGGAAGACTAACAAAGTAATCGTCGCGCACGAAGACACCTTGACCTGCGGCTTCGGCGCCGAGATCGCCGCGCGCATCGGCGACGAGCTGTTCGAATACCTCGACGCGCCCGTCAAGCGCGTGGCGGCACTCGACTGCCCGGTGGCCTATTGCCCCGACCTGGAAGAGAAGATCCTGCCGCAGTCGTCGGACGTGCTCGCAGCCATCAAGAAGCTGGCAGCGTATTAGTAGCAAGTAGCAAGTATCAAGTAGCAGGTAGCAAGTGGTGAAGGCAGGCGTTCTTCTTGCTACTTGCTACCTGCTTCTTGCTAGTGCCGAGCAGCCCTCACGCCCCTCTCCTGGGGCGGTAGAAACCCTCAAATCCGTCAACGCCCTCGCGCCGGATGTCGCCGGCCAGTTTCGCGAGCCGATTGGCTGCAAGCAGACCGCGAATGGCGAGTACTACGTGTTCGATCGGCGCGGGCATACCGTGTTCAGCGTCAACGCGGCCGGCAACACGGCGCGGAAGCTGGTGCAGATTGGCGCTGAAGATGGGCGGCTGATCGAGCCCAGCGCGTTCGATGTCGCTTTCAACGGCAGCTTCGCGGTCGCCGACGCGCCAAACGGGCGCGAGCGCGTGCAGTTATTCGACGCCGGCGGCAATCGCACGGGGGGATTCCTGCTGCCCGGCCGCGGAGTGGTGCGGGTCGCGCTGGGATCAATGGCGCTCAATGGCGTCGGCACGTTGTCGTACAACGGGCGCACCATCCTGATGAGCCATCCCGAAAGCGGGTGGCTGATCACCGAATACGGCTTGGCAGGGACGCCGCTGCGATCGATCGGACTGCTGCGCAAGACCGGGCACGAATCCGACCGCGATCTCCACCTCGCGCTCAACTCTGGCATCCCCATCGCCGATCCCAAGGGCGGCTTCTATTTCGTGTTCATGACCGGCGTGCCGGCGTTTCGCAAGTACGACGCGAAAGGCGAGATGCTCTACGAGCGCGTCATCCAGGGGCGCGAGGTGGATCCATTCATCGCGGCCATTCCGGATCGGTGGCCTCGTCGCAGCGGGAACGAGGTGCCGCTGGTGGCGCCCACGGTGAGGACGGCGTCGCTCGACCGAAACGGACAGCTTTGGGTGTCGTTCGTAATCCCGTTCACTTACGTCTTTGATCCGGGCGGAGAGAAGGTCCGCACGGTCCAGTTTCGGGGCGCCGGAGTAGTGACGCCTTCCAGCCTGTCGTTCAACGAAAGAGGCAGCATCCTGGTCACACCCGGGTGCTATGAGTTTTCACCCGGCTGATGCCGATATGGACTTACGGTAAAATTGTGAGTTCAAATTGATGCAAATTGTGAAGTCCTGGGCAATGCGTTCCAGATGGTGTGCAGTGTTGGTTACTGCCGTGCTGGTCGCGTCGTGCAGCAAGACGCCGGCGGCGCCGACGCCACCACCACCGCCACCTCCACCGCCGGTTGCCAATCCACCGTCACTGGCGTGCGTTGAGGGCCTGTCTCGCTCGACCGCGAACGCAACGGGTATGGCCGTTACCTTTGACACGCCGGCTGCGTCCGATGGCCAGGGCTCGGTCACCGTGTCGTGCTCGCCCGCTTCGGGGGAGAACTTTCCCATCGGTTCGACGTCGGTGACCTGCACCGCGACCGATTCATTGAGCCGCACCGGCACCTGTTCGTTCAGCGTGACCGTCTCGAGACTTCCAACCGTCCAGCGCGTCAAGTACCTGGCGTTCGGCGACAGCAACACGCAGGGCGAGGTTTCGCCGCCGGTATCAGGAGTGACGTTCCCCACGCTGTTTACCAAGAACGCGGTGGTCGCCTCCGCTGCCTGGCCCACAGTGCTCCAGCAATCGCTCCGCGGCCGCTATTCCAGCCAGTCGAGCTCGTTGGTGGTCTCGAATTTCGGGCTGGCAGGCGAGCGTGCCAGGGACGCGCGCACGCGTTACCAGCAGGCACTCAATTCCGACCGGCCTGAAGTGGTGATGATCCTTCACGGCCACAACGACATCACCGGCGGCCTCGACGGCGCAGCCAGCACCGCGGCGTTCGAGATCGAGCAGATGGTCTCCGAAGCGCGCAACCGTGGCATGCGTGTGTTCCTCTCGACGGTGCTGCCGGCCCGGCCCGGCGGCAACAAGGCGATCGCGCAGTTGTTCATCGACGACTTCAATGCGCGCATGCGCATCGTGGCGTCCAGGCAGGGCGTAACACTGGTCGACAACTATGCGGCGCTGCGGACGGACGTGAACCGCTACATCGGCGTTGACGGCCTGCACGCGACCGAGGCGGGCTACACCAAGATCGCCGATACGTTCTTCCAGGCCATCCAGGCCGCGCTCGAAGTGCGATAGTCTCGCCGTATGGGGGCGATGGTCGTCGCCGAGCAGCTGACACGATCCTTTGGCGATCGCGTCGCCGTGCGCGATCTGTCGCTGTCGGTTCGCGCCGGCGAGATCGTCGCGCTGCTCGGTCCAAACGGCGCGGGCAAGACCACGACAATGCGGATGCTGGCGGGGCTGATCATGCCCACGGCCGGCAGCGTCTCGATCAACGACATTCCAGTCACCGATGCGACCGCCTCCCGCGCGCGCGGAGCCGTCGGCCTGCTGACCGAAGCACCGGGACTGTGGGAACGCTTGTCGGTCCACGCGAACCTGATCACTTACGCGCGGCTGCAAGGGGTCTCCAACCCTGCCGCGCGCGTGGACGAGGTGCTGGCGCAGGTGGATCTCAGCGATCGCGCCGCTGATACGGCCGGCACGCTCTCGAAGGGCTTGAAGCAGCGCGTCGCCGTCGCCCGCACCCTCCTTCATCGTCCACCCGTGCTGCTGCTCGACGAGCCGACCTCCGGCCTGGATCCAGCGAGCGCGCGTCACATCCGCAACCTGATCGTGACGCTTCGGAGCGAGGGACGCGCGATCCTGGTGTCCACACACAATCTCGCTGAGGCGGAGGCGCTGTCCGACCGCATCGCGATCCTGAAATCGAGTCTGCTGGCATTTGACACACCGGCTGCCCTGCGATCGTCGCAGGCCGGGAGCCGCGTGGTGATTGAGTTTGCCGACGGACAGACGCAAGACTTTGCGATCACCAGCAGGGACGAGGTGCCTGACCTGGTGGCGCGGCTGGCGGGCGAAGGTCGCCGCATCGTGCGCGTGACGCCGGATCAGCGATCGCTCGAAGACGTGTATCTCGAGCTGGTTGGAGCCCACGCATGATCCCGTTTGCGTGGCATCGCGTCTTCGCCATCGCCCGCAAGGACGCCACCGAGCTGGCGCGCAATCCCGGCGCCATTATCCCGGCCGTGATGATGGTGCTCGGTTCGCTGTTCCCCGCCATCCTGGTCATCGCGATCGTGCCCAGGGTCATGGGACAGACACTCGAGGAGTCCGGCGAGTTCGCGGAAGAAGCGGCCAACGCCGTCGGCATGCTGCCCGAGATAGCCGGCTTGAGCGGCAACGCGCTGGTGCAGAGCTACCTGTTTCACCAGTTCTCGCTGTTGCTGTTGAT
>DATMJU010000236.1:0-5672 GCA_035553795.1 Vicinamibacterales bacterium | reverse complement strand
AGTCGGATCTCAGCGTCCACGGCGGGCGCGAGAAATCGGTCTACGTTTACCCGAGCGAACACTATGTGGAGTGGCGACGCGAACTGCCTGCCGCCGATTTGCCGTGGGGGGTGTTCGGCGAGAACCTCACCATCGAAGGCCTGCTGGAAGGAGAAGTGCGCCCGGGCGACCGGCTACGCATCGGATCCGCGGAGTTCGAAATCACCACGCCGCGCCTGCCGTGCTTCAAGCTCGGCATCCGCTTCGGCGACGACCTGATGGTCAGGCGCTTCGCGCAAAGCGGCCGATCGGGGTTCTACCTGAGCGTCATCAAGGTGGGAACGCTCGCGGCAGGCGACGCCATCATGTTTGATCCACGCGCGGAAGACGACGTGACGATCGCCGACATGTTCATGAATCACTGACAATCCGATGGCAGTAGCGTAGACTCGCGAACATGCGGAACGTGCCCATGCTGATCCTGCTGCTTCTCGCATTCCTGCTGCCTTCAACCCCGGCCGGCGCACAGACCCCGGCCCCAGCGCGTCGCGACATCAAGCTGCCGGCCACAGTTGCGCGCGGGCTGCCGTTTTCCGACGCCGTTCTCGTTGGCGACACCCTCTACATCTCGGGCCGCGGCGGCGTGGACATGGCAACGATGAAGGTGCCGGCGGCCGTGAAAGACGAAGTGAAGATGTTGATGGAGGACTTCAAGGCGGTCCTCGCGCAGGCCGGCATGACGATGGATGACCTGGTCTCGGTAACGGTCTTCAGCCCAGACCTGGCGCTGTACGCGGAGTTCAACGAGATCTATCGCAGCTACTTCACCAAGAACCTGCCCGCGCGCGCCTTCGTCGGGTCCGGCCCGTTGCTGTTCGGCATGCGCTTCGAGATGCTCGGGGTCGCGGTCAAGCGGTAGCGTGCATCCGGCCCTTCAACGCATCGACCACCGGCCATGGCCACTGCCGGCATCGCCATGGCTGGGCCGACAAAGCTGGCGTGATCTACTGTTTGCGCACTGGCCGGTTGCTGCGGCGACGATCCGCGACCTGGTGCCCGCGCCGCTCGTCATTCAGGAGTTCGATGGCACTTCGTGGATTGGACTGGTGCCGTTCCGCATGGCCGGCGTGATGGTGCGGGGGATGCCCGACCTGCCATGGATCTCCGCGTTCCCTGAACTCAACGTGCGCCTCTACGTCGAACATGAGGGCAAGCCCGGTGTCTGGTTCATCAGCCTCGACGCTACGAATCCGCTTGCCGTGTGGGCGGCGCGCCGCTACTTCCACCTGCCGTACTACCGCGCCGACATCTCGATCGAGCATCAACAGGATTCAGTTCGCTATCACTCGAGCCGTCGTGCCGAGGGACCGGTGCTCGACATGCGCTACCGGCCAATCTCGGCGCCATACGAGAGCCGGCCCGGGACCCTCGACCACTTCCTGACGGAGCGTTACTGCCTGTACGCGCAGGCGCCGGATGGTTCGCTCTATCGCTGCGACGTTCACCATCATCCGTGGCCGCTGCAGAAGGCGGAGGCCGAGATTGGGACGAACTCGTACCTGGCGGGGCAGGGCGTCGCAGTGTCGGGGCCGCCCGCCCTGCTGCACTTTGCAGGATGCCTTGACGTCGTGGTGTGGAATCCCACCGCGGTTCGCGCCTGATAAACTTGGCCGCGAGGTGTTCTCGTGTCCCCAGTGATTAACCGCCGCGAAGCGCTCGCGGCGCTTGCGGCCACCGCCGCACTTCCACTCTTGCCCGGATGCGGATCCGAACCCGAGGCTCCGCCCGCACCTGCAGCCCCGACCGACAAGGAAGCGCTCGCGCTCCTCGATCAGATTGCCGAAAACTACTTGCGCTTTGCGCCGGAGAGCGCCACGTCGCTTGGCGTCGACACCGGCGCGCGGGCGGGTTTGCGCTCGCAGCTGGCTGATCGATCGGCCGAAGGGCAGCAGAAGATTGCCGCGCAGGTCAGGCAGGATCTTGAAAAGGCCAGGGACTTTGACACCTCGGGCCTGTCGCATGCGGTTCGCACCAGCATTGAAGTGGTGCGCAGCGCCTACGGTCTCGCCAGCGAGGGCTTCGCGCTGCCATACGGTGACATCACCGTTGGCAGCTGGCGCAACACCCCATACGTGGTGATTCAGAACGTCGGCGCATACCTGGACCTTCCCAGGTATCTCGACAGCGATCACCCGATCGAGACCGCCGCCGACGCCGAGGCCTACCTGTCGCGCATGCAGTTGTACGCGAAGCAGCTCGATGGCGAGCGGGGGCGCATCGAGGCGGCGCGCGGCAAAGGACTGGTCCCGCCGGCATTCCTGATCGACAAGGCGCTGGCGCAGATGCGCCTGTCGGCGAAGAACACCCGCGAAGGCGGTTCGCTCGTTGAGTCGATCGCCCGGCGCACCAGGCAGATCCCTGGTGAGTGGGGCACGCGCGCCAGGGCAATTGCCGAGAAGGAGATCGCCCCCGCACTCGATCGCCAGATCATCGAGCTCGAGGAGCAGCGCAAGGTCGCGAAAGACGAGGCCGGCATGTGGGCGCGTCCCAACGGTGATGAGTTCTATCGCTGGGCCCTAAAGGCGTCAACGACGACCAACATGACGCCGGATGAAGTGCACGAGATGGGCCAGGGCGAATTGAAGTCGCTGCACGCCGAGATGGACACCATCCTCAAGGGCATTGGCTTCGCGACCGGCACGGTCGGGGAGCGCATGCAGGCGCTGGCGAAGGATCGCCGCTACCAGTTTGCCGATGGAGACAAGGGCCGCCAGGAGATCCTGCAGTTCATCCAGGATCGCTTGACCTGGATCCGCGCGCAGTTGCCGAGGGCGTTCAATACCCAGGTCAACCCGAACGTGGAAGTGAAGCGGCTGCCGCCAGAGGAAGAGCCGGGCGCGCCAACCGCGTACGGCGGCGCCGGCTCGATCGACGGAAAGATTCCGGGCCGCTACTGGATCAACCTGAAGTCCACCGACCTGCACAGCAAGTACAGTCTCGCGGACCTGACGTTCCACGAGGCGATCCCGGGTCATATCCTGCAGGGAGAGTTCACCCGCACGATGCCCGTGATTCGCCAGTTGCTGGCGTTCAACGCGTACTCCGAAGGCTGGGCGCTCTACGCGCAGCAACTGGCGGCGGAGCTCGGCGCCTACGACAACGAACCGGTCGGGCGCCTCGGCTACCTCCAGGCGATCGCTTTCCGCGCTTGCCGCCTCGTCGTCGATACGGGTATTCACGCGAAGCGCTGGACGCGCGAGCAGGGCGTGAAATTCTTCGTTGAGGTCAACGGCTCCAATCCGCTGGAAGTCGCCAGCGAGGTGGATCGCTATTGCTCGTGGCCTGGACAGGCGTGCGGCTACAAAGTGGGCCACAGCGAGATCAACCGCCAGCGCGAACGTGCCCGGACCGCGCTCGGCGCCAGGTACGACCTGAAGGCGTTCAACGACAGCCTGGTGCTGGGTGGCAATGTGCCGCTCGATGTGCTCGCGAAGAACGTGGACGAGTACGTCAGGACCGCGAAGGCCTAACCGGCGATGTCGCGGTCTCTCCTCAGCGCGGTGATGTTGTGTACCGCCGTGGCCGTGGGTTGCGGCGACGGCAAGGGCCCGACCGGCCCGAGCGGTCCTCCGCAGCTAGCGCGCACGCGCTTTCTCGCCTTTGGCGACAGCATCACGGCCGGCGAGGTCACGACGCCGGTAGGATTCACCTCCGGGTTCTCGAAGCAGGTCCTGGTCCCGGCCGCGTCGTATCCCGCGGTGCTCGAGAGCCGATTGCGGACGGTGTATGCCGCGCAGAGCAGCGTCATCACGGTGACCAACGCCGGCGAACCCAACGAGCGCATTCTCGACGGCAACCAGCGGTTCCCGGGGGTCTTCGATCCCGCGCGGCACGACGTCGTGTTGTTGATGGAAGGTGTGAACGGCCTGCCGATCGCGGGGCCGGATATTTCCACCGGGGTGATGCAGATCATGACGCGGACCGCGAAGGCTGGAAACGCGCGCGTCTTCATTGGCTCGATGATTCCCCAGGTGCCCGGCCGGCCGCGCGGGAACACGCCGGAGTTCGAGCTGCTCAACTACAACACCAAGCTGACGCAGATGGCTGCGCAAGAGGGCGTGGTGTTCGTGGACCTGTACAACCCGATGCTGGCCGAGGCGTCGTCGCTGATTGGAAGCGACGGCCTGCATCCGACCGAAGCCGGATACAGGCGCATCGCCGATCTGTTCTTCGCGGCTATTCAGCGCGAACTGCAGCAGCCGTAGCTACTTCAACGAGACCTTCTGGACTCGCCAGTTCGTCATTTCGCCGACCAGCAAGTCGCCTTCCGTCCGGCAGTCGATCGAGTTGGCGAGACCAAACTCCTTCATCTGCTTGCCGGCGGCTCCGAACTTCCCGAGGATCTTGCCGTCGAGCGACACCTTGTAGATGGCCGCGTCGTCCATGCCATCGTCGTCGCCAGCGTGTGACACGTAGAGGACCTGCGTTACTCCGCGTGTCATGCACATCGTCAACGGCGTGCCGACGTTGCCGAACTCGCTCTTGAACGTGCCCTCGCCATCGAACACCTGGATGCGCTTGTTGCCTGCGTCGGCCACGAACACATCACCAGCAGCAGATACGGCGATCGCCTTCACGCCCATGAACTGGCCCTGGCCCTTGCCGGTTGAGCCCCAGTGCGTGATGAAGCGGCCCTCCTTGTCGAACTTGGCAACGCGATTGTTGTTGCCGATGCCGTCAGCCACGTAGATGTTGCCGGCCTTGTCCCAGGCAACGTCGGTCGGACGACTGAAACCAGAGCCCGGAATGCCCGACCCTGGCGCGCGAGCCGGAGCGCCGGCACCCTGTGCACCCGGTGCAGCCGGCGCACTCTGCGCACCTGGTGCAGCGGCGGGCGGAGTATTCGGCCGCACGCCAATGGCCTCGGGCTTCCTTCCGAGCACCAGTCCGATACTGCCGTCCGGGTTGAACTTCACCACCTGGTTGGCGGCGACGTCGATCGTCCAGACGTTGTCTTGTGGATCCACGCGCAGGCCGATGGCGGCGTTGAAGCCATACACGTCCTGACCCCATTCGCGCACGAACTTGCCGGAGGGATCGAACATGAACAGGCGAGAGCCGCCGTGCGAGAACGTCCGGTTGTCTCCCAGCGTGGCGTAGGGATGGCCGGTCCGCGTGTAGACGAAGATCTGGCCTTTTGAATTGGCGCCGACGCCGGCGACCTCGCCGACGTACACGTCAGCCGGGGTCTTCAGCAGATCGATCGACGAGAAATTGATTTCTGGAATCGATTGGGCAGACAGGGTGCACACAGTGCACAACGTGCACAAGGTGCACAGAGCGCGCACGGCGCGGTGCAGGTTCATCGTGCACCTCCTGCGCTCGTGGTCTTCATCGCTGACGGCTTGAGGAGGATCTTCTGCGAGCGCCAGTTGTTGATCTCCGCGGTGTAGAGCACGTTGGGATCGCGGCAGTCGATCTGGTGGATCGTCGCGAACTCGCCGGGCGCCTTGCCCGCGCGGCCGAATCTGCCGACGATCGTGCCGTCGAGTTTGACCTTGTAGACTTCGCCGGTAATCTCCGCGCCCGCGGCGGGAGCGCTGTCCTGCCAGGAGTTCGAGACGTAGAGGAACTGCTCACCGGTCACCTTTGGCCCCGGCCCGCCCGAGACACAGACCGCCCAGGGATTGCCC
>DATMJU010000235.1:0-6820 GCA_035553795.1 Vicinamibacterales bacterium | reverse complement strand
GCCATTGGTTCGAGCGCGGATCGAAATAGTCGTGATCGGGAAACATGCCGGCCGGCCCTTCGCCACCCCAGACGTGGAAGCAACCGCGAGCCATCACCCCGTTCATCCCGCTTCGCGCGCGCAGCATCGGCGCCGCGGTCGTCCAGCTCCCAGTTTGCGGGTCGTAGACTTCATGCACCGTCGTCATGAGAGGCGACAGGCCGTCGCCCTGGCGGCCGCCGACAAAATGGATGCGGCCGTTGATTGCCTCGCCGGTGAAGTGGTTGCGCTGCGTAGGTAGGGCGGGCAGGACCTGCCAGCTATCGGTTCTCGTGTCGTAGACGGCGAAGTCGCTGCCGCGAGGTGGGCGGCCGCCCGCGACGTAGATCTTTCCGTCATGCACGACGGCCACGCCGGAGCTGCGCGCGGTGGGCATGCGTGCCTTTTCGACCCACACTCCGCTAGCCGGGTTTAGTTCGTAGACGGTATCCACGTAGGTCGGCGCATCTGCCATTGTCTGGCCGCCGATCAGGTAGACGCGTCCGTTCACGCCGGCCGCCATCCCGTGATTGTTAGGCTGCGGAAGCTGAGGACCGAGCTGCCAGTTGCCGCTCGCGATGTCGTACACCTGTACCGTGCGGGCCGTTTGACGACTTGCCGGGTACCCGCCCATCAAATAGAGCTTGCCGTTTGCCTCGGCGACCGCCAGTTCGGAGTTCGCCTCGATCAATGCGGGCCGCTGTCCCCATTGCCCCCCATCGACCTGCGTGGACGGGAGAGTCGTGACGGTGGGCATGGTCGGTGCGGTAGGCCCCGCCGTCGTCGTGCTGGACCCGTTCGAAGATCCGCACGCGACGCTGACCAAGCCGAGTAGTAGAGCGATCGCCGGCTTTGACATCAGTCTCTTTAGAAGGTGTAGCGCGCGCCGAAGCGGAGGACGGTACCGGTGATGTTCATGCTCGGCTGGCGGAACGCCCGGTTGGTGGTGACAGCGACGTCAGTCACCGTCTCCGCACCGGTGAGGTTGAAGATATTCACCATCACGGAGAGCCGCTGCCGATCCCTGATCGCGAATTCCTTCTGGGCGCGCAGGTTGATCATGTTGATGGCTGGCAGGTAGTAGGTGCCGATCTTCTCGGCCACGATCGTCATGTTGCCCTGGCGCAGCGGCGTCGTGCGATTCGGATCCGCCAGACGAAGAAACGGCTCGGTCACGGTGAACAGGCGGCCGTACGGTTCGCCTTTCATCGCGTTATAAGAGAGGCTGACCAGCACGCCGCGGTTGAACAGGTAACTGCCTGACGCCTTGAACGTCCAGCCGGTGGTTTGCGTGTTGTTCGAGTTCCAGAACATGACGTTCGGGTTCTCCGAGAACTCCGACGACAATTGACGCTGCGTCCAGTCAACACCGCTGGTGAGTTGCCAATGGTCGCTCATGCGTTTGGTGACGCCGAGTTCCACCGTGTTGTACGTATCGCCGATCGGTTTGTTGGTCAGGAAATAGTCAGTCGTGTCCGGCGGCACGCTCGTTTCCCAGACCGTGATGATCCGGTCGTCGGCATTCCGGACGATGCTGTCGGGACCCGGGTCGAGGACCTGGACCGGGGTGAAGGCTGACAACGTGCGCAGCCGGTCGTACCTGCCGAACGTGTTCCGCTGCTGCTTGCGGATGGCCGTGGCATGGGCGCGCACGTCGCCGGCGATTTCCTGCTCCACGCCGACGGTGAACTCATCGGTGTACGAATCCTTCAAGTCCGGATCGACGGTGGTTGGCGTCAGTTGTGCGCCGCCGAAGATCGGTCGCAGCGTCGAGACATAGGCGGGTGTGATCCGCGTCGCGGCGATCGCCGTGTCCGTCGTCAGGTAGTCGGCGTCCCACGCGTACTTCCTGGTCGTGACGTCGATCGGGTTCACGAGCGCGGCAATCGACGCCGCTGGATTCGTCGCGAACCGGCCCCAACTGGCCTTCAGTGCCGTTTTCGAATTGCCGAAGAGGTCGTAGATGAGCGCAATGCGAGGAACCACGGTGTTGAACGTCGCGACCTGGCGCGCCGGCGTGACCGCGCGGACTGCGAACGGCCCGACTTCACAAGTGGCCTGGTCGACGCATGGCTGGTTGCCGTTCAGGCCGAAACGCTGCTCGGGATATGAGCTGTCATAACGATCGAAGCGAACGCCCACGTTGAGCGTCAGCTTCGAGGCGAGCTGGAACTTGTCCTGGAAGAAGAGCGCGTGGTTCTTGAGGACGTTGAGGCTCCACAGCGGTCCGTTATCGGTCCAGAACGAGGTCGGCACGCCGTTGGTCGTGGCGATGTAGAAGTGGCCGGTGGTGCCGGCCGGTCCTGGAGCGCCATACGCCGTGAAGCGCGGCGCGTAGCGCTGATACATGTAGCCGATCTTGATGTCGTGACGGTCGGCGTAGAGCACGAAGTCCGCGTTGTAGTGGCGGCGCTGATCCTGCGAGACCGCGGGGTTGGCGTAGGCGCCCCTTCGGGAGAACGTCACGTCATCGATGATTGGCGTCTTGTCCGTGCGCGCCGTCAGCGGGAAGTGGTTGCCATAAACGTTGAACGAGGTATCCAGCGTGGCGCGGTTGCCAATGACCTGCAGGAAACCGGCCTTGCCGATGTGGCTGCGGCTGTCTTGTCTTGCCGTTGATTCGACCAGGTATTGAGGGGCGAACACACCGGACCCGAACCGATACGGCTGATACTTCGCGCCGAGCTGCGTCATGAACGTCAGCGTGCGGTCGCCCGTCAGCCGCTGATTCAGCTTGATCGTGTACTCAGTGGTCTGCGTGGTGAACGGATGCCCCTGGGTGCCTCCTTCTTGAGGAGGCCGGTCGAACATTCCGGTGGTCAGGGCGGTGTGCTGATCGCGGAAGGACGTGAAGTACCAGAGCCGGTCCTTGAGGAACGGGCCGCCAAGCTGGGCGTTGAGATCGCGATACTGCGCGTAGTGCTCGGCACCGTCGTAGCGTTTGCTGCCGCCGGGTTTGTAGTCGGCGTAGAGCTCCGCGTGGTGCGAGTTGTTGCCGCTCTTGATCACCGTGGTCACCGCGGCGCCCGCGACCGGAACTTCCGCCGGGTTGCCTGCGGCCGCCACCGTTGCTTCCGCCAGCGCGCCGTAATCGATGTATGCACCGATCATGTCGGAACCTGACGTGATGTTGACGCCGTCGACCGTGGTGATCGACTGGCCGTACAGACCGTACGCTCGATAGATCGACTGCGTGCCCGCGGTGTTGCCGCCGACATCAGGGCGCGGCATCACGATCCCCGGTGTCTGGGCCAGCAGGGCGAACACGTCGCGCTGGTTGGGAATGTCGCGCAGCATCGCGCTGCCGAAGTTGGTGCCGACCGTCGCGTTCTGCACATCGATGATCGGATTGCTCGTGGCCACCGTGGTGGCTTCGGTAACTCCCGGAACCTTGAGCTCGAGGATCACCGAGCGCGAACCGCCGGCGGCAAGCAGCACTTCGGGAATCACCGCCGGCAGCAGCCCGGGCTGTTCGCCCATGACCGCATAGAGGCCTCGCGCGAGGCCGCCAACCTCGAAGCGGCCGTCCGTGCCCGACGTGACGCGGCTGATGGCGCCGCGCGATGTTGCCGTCACGGTGATGACGGCGCCGGGAATCGGCGCGCCAGATTCGTCCCGCACCTGTCCGGACACGCTTGCGGTCGGCGCTGGTAGTTCGCCGCCGATAGGCGGCAGCGCGACGTTGGGCACCGGCGACGCCGCGTCCTCGCGGCGTCTCGGTGCGCGAGCCACGATCAGCACACCCTGGGCGCCGGCCCGAGCGACGAGTCCATGCGGCCGCAGGACCTGATCCAGGATGTCGCGCGGGGTTCCTGCCGGTTCGGAGGTCACACGCAGCTTCACCGGAACGAGGCTCGAGCTGAAGACGATGCGCAGGCCGCGCTGATTGAGATCCTGCAGGACCTCGACGAGCGGCCGGCCGGCGTAGAACGGTGCCTCGCTGCCTTCCTGGGCAGCCAGAGGTGCGGCGAGGCTGCCGGCCAGCAGCAGCGTGGCGATCGCCGTTCTCATTTCGCCTTGCTCACTCCGATCGCGTCGTCCGCCGCCACAATGGTGATGACGTCTTCGTCCGTTCGACGCGCGAGCCCGCAGGACGACAACACGACGTCGAGTGCTTCGTCGACGGTGAGGCGTTCGATGGCGCCGTAAACGATCGTCGCCGCATTCGCGCGTTCGAGTTCGGGATCCGCAAAACGAATCGACCGACCGCCCTCGCGCTCCGCCCAATCGAGAAACTCGGGCAGCGGCCGGCCTTCGAGCTGCGGCGGCCTTGTGGCCCTCACGATCCAGTCCCAGTCGGCGCCGGCGGTCGGTGCCTTCCCTGAAAGGATCTCCGTGGACGTCACCCTGAGTTGGCCTCCCCGGTCGGCCTCCCGCAAGCCGAACGCGCTCAGGACTTCCACGCGGCCGTCGCGCACGCGGACGCGCAGCTCGTGATCGGAGACGCGAACTTCGTAGCGCGTGCCGATGTCGCGGATCACCGTCCCGCGGGCGACGATCGCCACCGTTTCGGGCGGACCCGTCCGGTAGGACGAGTCGAGATACAGGGCGCCGCGTGCCAGGGACATGCTTCTCTCAGTATCAAGCGTAATGTCGGTATCCGCATCAAGCCGCAACTCGACACCATTGGCCAGCACGATCGCCGCGCGGCCGCCGTGCGTGGTGATGCGCGTGCCCGGCAGCAGTTCTTCGCCAACGCTTCCGGCGCGCGCCTGACCGTTGTGCTGGAAGACCACCTCGCTGGTCCCGAACAGCGTGGATGCCACCGGCGCCGACTCTTGCGGCGTTCCGCGGACGCTCAGACGGTTCACGACCGTGAGGGCGACGGCGACGACGAGCAACGCGGCGGCCGCGAGCGTGAGACCTCGCTTCCAGTGGCGGGTGCCGCTGGAAGCCTCCTTCCACGCCGCATGGACGGCCGGGCGAACGCGAGCCGCGCGGGCCGCATCGACCGACGCCGGCCGCGCCTTTCGCAGCAGCTCGCGAACGGTCGCGTCTGGATCACCTGGACGAATCATGAAGTCACCTCGTTTGCCGCGGCCTGGAGGGCGGCGAATGCATCCCGGAACGCGTCGCGGGCCCGCGTCAGCAGCGACTCGGCGGCCTTGGGCGAGCATTGCAGGCGGATCGCGATGTCGTCGACGCTCAACTCTTCCAGGTACTTCCATTCGAGCGCGCGGCTGTAGCGCGGCGGCAGATGGTCGAGCACGAGCTGGACGATGCGGCCGGTGTCGGCGCGCGCCAGCCCGGCGTCGGGCGCTTCCGCCGCGGCGCCGATCGACTCCAGCGCCGCGCGAAGGCCCGGATCGTCATCCTCAATCGAGACGATCACCCGGCGGTTCGTCCGTTTCTCCCACGCGGAGATCTCGCGCCGGCAGATGGTGCAGAGCCAGGTAAAGAGCGTGGCCTCGCCGCGCCACGAGCCAAGGTTGCGCACGGCGGCAATCAAGGAGACCTGGACCAGATCCTCGGCGGCATCCGGATCGCGCAGGCGAAGGATCGCGAAGCGGAACAGCCTGGGGAAGTAGTCTGCGAAAAATTCGTCGAACGCGCCCTCGTCGCCGCCAAGCATGCGCCGGACCAGTTCGCGCTCGCTGCCGTTTTCCATCTGGATCAGTTAGAGGGAGGTGCCGCGGCCGATCCTTCGCTGCCGGGCCGCGAAGGATTCACGCAGCCCCGCCCTCTAACTGAAGCAGACAACCTGATTGGGAGGCAAGGATGAAATGGCTGGCGATCGCGGCGGTAATTGGCACATTCACGGCGTGCAGTAGTAGCGGAGGCGGCAGCCCGACTGCTCCCTCGGCGCCGCCGGCGAACATCGCGGGCCAGTTCAGCACGACTATTACCGCAGCATCCAGTTGCTCGGGGAACGTGCCATTCCCAATCCTTGGTTTCTTCACGACCATTACGCAGACTGGCGGGACGCTACAACTGGAGCTCCTGGGCCATGCGCCCGGCGCTCCGATGGGCAACGTCTCCGGCACAGTCTCCGGCCAGACGGTGACCTTTGCGAGCTTCCCGTTGACCGAAGCGATGGGACGCGGCGCGACGCTCGTAGCATCTGGCACGGGTAGCGTGGCGACTGGGGGCCTGAAGATCACCGGCACCCTCAACGGCACCTTCCAGACGCCGGCCGGCCTGACCTGCAACGCATCGAACCATCAGTTCGAGATGGTCAAGCTATGCTCCCAGCCAACGTCAACCGGTACCGCATTACTCCCCTGTGCTGCATGATGGGCAAAGCTCACACTCTCTGGCTCGGCGTCACCGTCGCGGCGATCGGCAGCCTGATGCTGACGCTGCAAATGCGACCCGGACGCGGCGACACGCCGTCGCGCTTTGGCGAACCCGGCGAAGCGCGCGCTGACGCACCAGATGCGGCAGCGCAAAGTGACCTGGCACGTCGTCAACCTACGAACGGCCGGCTGGACATGCCGCGCGCCTATGAGGCGGCGACGCGGCACGTGGCAGGGTTCTCGCGATTCTCGTCGGCCGTTGGCCGCAACATACCATTTGCCCAACCGGCGTCACGGCTGTGGCACTCGGGTTCGGGTGTGATCTCGCTGAGGAGCCCCAGCAACTCCGCGCGCGTGCTCGATGCGTGGACGCCGCTCGGCCCCGGCAACATCGGCGGCCGTACTCGCGTCGTGAAATATCATCCGACCGTGCCGACCACGCTGTTTGCGGCCGGCGTGTCGGGAGGCATCTGGAAGAGTGACGACAACGGCACGACCTGGCGTCCCACCGGCGATGGCCTGACCAACATCGCGGTCAACTCCCTGATCATCGATCCCGCTCGTCC
>DATMJU010000234.1:0-7318 GCA_035553795.1 Vicinamibacterales bacterium | reverse complement strand
GTGGTGCAGAGCGAGTTCCGCACCGAGAAGGACCTGTTCGACCGGATCAGCGGGGGAGCGGGTCCGGGCGGCGTGAAGGCCGTGGCCCCCTCCGGCAACGAATTCATCATCATGGAGTTGCCATCGGACGTCGGAGATCAGGTGTCGATCCTTGGCGAAAAGCTGTCGGTGATGCGCCCTGATGGCAACGACAGCTTTTCGAGTCCCGGGCGGCCGATCGCGACCATCAGCAACGTGATGCTGGAGTACCGGCCAGGCCCGCCACCCAGGAAGGCACCCGCCCCGAAGAAGAAGCGGTAGCTTCTCGCGGATTTCGGTCTTAGCCGGATTGTTCCGCCGAGTAGCATCGCAGGATTGCATCCGCCGAGCGGTCGATGTCGGCTTCGGTCGTCGACCAGTTCGACACCGCGATTCGCATCACCTGCCTGCCTTGCCAGATGGCGCCGCCGGCCCAACACGTGCCCTCAGACTGGACGCGCGCAATCACCGCGCGGGTCGCATCATCCGATCCGAAAGAGACCAGCACCTGGTTCAGCGCCACGTCGTTGAGGATGCTGACGCCCCCGGCCACTGAGAGCCGCTCGGCCATGCGCCTGGCCAGCGCGCAGTTGCGGCGCACGATGTCGGCGACCCCGTTCGCGCCGATGCTTTTGATCAGCGCGTAGATCGGCAGCACGCGCGCGCGCCTGGATGATTCCGGCGCCCAGTCCATGCCCACACGTTCCTCGGCCGTGTCGCGCTGCAAGTACGACGCCTTCATGCTCATCGCGGCGCGATGTGGCGCGGCATGCGCCACGATCGCCAGGCCGGAATCGTAGGGGACATTCAGCCACTTGTGCGCGTCGGTGGCCCACGAGTCCGCCGTCTCGATGCCGCGGACCTGCGCGCGCAGCTCCGGAACTGCCGCCGCCCACAACCCGAACGCGCCATCGACGTGCACCCAGGCATTGCGGGCGTGCGCCGCGGCGACGATCCGTTCGATCGGATCGCTGGCGCCGGTGTTCACGTTGCCCGCCTGCGCGGACACGATCGTGGGGGCATCGCCATTCGCCAGCGCGGCTTCGAGGGCGTCAGCGCGCATGCGGCCCTGGTCGTCGACCGGAATCATTTCGATCTCGTCGGTGCCGAAGCCAAGATAGCGCAGCGCGCCGACCGCGGAGATGTGAACCTCGCCGCCGGCGATCACACGGACTCTGGGAGCACGCTGCAAACCCTTGGATTCGACGTCCCATCCCGCGCGGTGCAGCACTTCGTGGCGCGCCGCCGCGAGGCAGGTGAAGTTGGCCATATGCGCGCCGGTGACGAATCCGACGCTCGATTGGCGTGGCAGGTTCAACAACTCCAGCAGCCACCCGGCCGTCACGTCTTCGATCACTGACACCGCGGGGCCGCTCACGAATACCGCCGCGTTCTGATCCCACGCACTGCCGATCCAATCCGCGCCGACGGTGACCGGCACAGCGCCGCCGGTCACGAACCCGAAGTAACGCGGGCCCGCGCTGGCGATGATGCCGCGATCGGCTTGCGCAGCCAGCTGCTCGAGGACGGCGACAGGGTCGCTCGCGGCAGAGGGCAGCGGACCGCCAAGGGCCGCACGCAACTCCTCCCGCGAGGCGCGCGCGCCGACGTGACGTTCGTTGACGCCGTCGAGATACGTGGCGGCAATACGGTGAGCGGTTTCAAGAACGCGATGCATTCGGCTCCTTCACGGCCACGAGGGGAATGTCACGTTCGGCAGCCCACGTTTCCCATTCGGTCGCGGTGCGCGTGGCGAACACCGCTGACGGATCCGCGCCGTCTTCCAGGGCCAGGCCCTCGTAGAGACGGCTCCTGAAGTGCGGCTCGAGCGCGGTGACGGCGATCGTGCCCTCGCGTGCGGTGTAGATCGCGTAGGCGGGGTTGCCGCCGCCAAGAGGCCCGCCGGCTCCGGTCAGCCCATACGCAAGTGGCGCGGCGAGATCGCGGACCGTGTCTGACAGGCCAACGACGCGCGTCGAGCCCGGGTGGCGAGCGGCATCCTTGATTGCGGCGTGGGCGCGTTCCGCGCCCGCCATGTCAGCGAGCAGCGTCAGTGGCAGCGTGCCGTGCACGAGCCCGGCGCGCGCCTGATAGGTAAGGTCGTGACCTGCTTCTTCCGGATCCCGTGTGTCGCCCACGATGTTGACGTGTGACAGCTTCGGGAACGCGGCAATCAGCGTGGCGGCATCGAGCCCGAGGCGCGCCAGGGCCGACGGCCGGTGGCTGGCAAGAAAAACGTCGGCGTCGGCCAGGAGCGTTCGCAGCCGCGCGAAACCGCCTGGCGTTTTCAGATCCAGGCGCTCAACGAGCATGCGGTCGTGGAGCGCGTCGTACCACGGCTTGCAGAGCGTTTCGACCTGGTCACCCCAGGGCGGCTCGATCTTGATGGCGCGCGCGCCTTCGGCCACCAGCCGCGAGACCGCGACCGGTCCGGGAATGTTCTGGGCGATGCTAACGATGCGCATGATCAAGCCAGTCATCCAGGATGGCCGCGAGGTCCATGTCCGGCGCGATCAGGCAACTGTGCCCGTGCCCCTCGAGGACGCGCATGCTGCCGGAGGGCGCGAGCGAGCTCATTAATTTCGCCTGATCGATGGACGGCACGAGCGTGTCGCGGTCGGCGGCCAGGAACAGCGCGGGCGCCGTGATCGACGTGAGCTGCGCTCGGACGTCGTAGGTTTGCAGGATGCGCATTCGCGACAAATATCCTTCGCGCGTGGTGGCGCGCATCAAGTCGTAGTAGCGCCGAATCTCATCACGCTCGGTCCGGAGGGAGTGCATGCGCCGCGCGTTCAATCGCCGCGCCAGCCCCACCAGGCGCCACGGCGTTACGCGCAGGAGCTGGTAGCCGAGCCGCAGGCTCGCCGCCGACGGGTAGTGCGCGAAGGAGTTGAGGATCACCAGCCCCTTGACGCGATCGGGATGCGCCAGTGCGTAGCTCAGGCTGAGCGCGCCTCCGAAGGACTCGCCGAACAGCGTGATTTGCGCGCCGCGTCCGGCCACGGTGTTGATGTGCCGATCGAGATCCGCGACCAGATCGTCCATCGTACGAGCGTCCTCGCGCAGCGGCGTCGCGCTGACCGCGAAGCGCTTCTCCAGACGCGGAATCTGGCGGTAGAACAGTTTGCCGGTGCCGTCGATGCCGGGCACCATGACCAGGTGTTCCTTCACGCAAGGACTCTCAATTTGACGTCCCAAGTTTAATGCTTCGGCGCTATCCTTCCTGTGCGTGACTGCAGCACAGGCCGGCCGCGTGGCGTGGACCGTGGTGTCCATCTTGATCGTCGAAACCGTGGTGTTCGGGTTGTCGGTGATGCCGGCGTTCAGCTTCTGGTCGTGGACCCAGACGTGGGTGCCGGACCCGTGGATCCTGCGGCCCGCCGTCGTGGCGATGTCGCTGATTCCGGCGTACCTGCTGTTCGCGGTTTCACTGGTGGCGCTATCGGCCTTCTCCATGAAGGTCTGCGGCTGGCGGACCGCCCCAAACGGCGAGTGGAAGCTTCGCGACCTGGAATGGCCGTTGCTCGACTGGGTCCGTTACATGATCTCGACCCACGTGGTGCGGGTGCTCGTCGGCACCTTTTTCCGCGCGTCGTTCCTCTGGACGCTCTATATGCGATGGAACGGCGCGCGCATGGGCCGCGGCGTTCACATCAACAGCCTGTCGATTTCCGATCACAACATGCTCGACTTCGGCGATGGCGTGGTGCTTGGCGAAAACGTCCACCTCTCAGGTCATACTGTAGAAGGCGGCATGGTCAAGACCGGCACCGTGAAGTTGGGCCGGTACGTGACCATCGGCCTGGGGAGCATGGTGGGTATCAACGTCGAGGCCGGTGAGAAGACCCAGATCGGGGCGATGAGCGCGGTGCTCAAGGGCACGAAGCTCGACGCCAATTCTGTCTATGTGGGCGTGCCGGTGCGGAAAGTCGACCGCAACAGCCGCGAAGCCGTGGTGGAAGCCGCACTCCTTGACGCCTAACGAACGGCCGAATCGTTGACCCCTGAACCCTCGAACCATCTCATTTCGATCGTTGTTCCCGTTTTCAACGAAGCACGCACCGTGGCCGAGGTGATCGAGCGGCTGCTGGTGATTGACCTGCCCGCGCCGCGCGAGATCCTCGTTGTCAATGACGGCTCGACCGACGGCACCCGTGAAGTGCTCAACGGCATCGCCTCGCGGCCGGAGCTGAAGATCATTCACGCTGACAAGAACGGCGGCAAGGGGAGCGCGATCCGTACCGGGTTTGCCCGCGCCACCGGCACGATTGTCGCCATCCAGGATGCCGACCTCGAACTCGATCCCGCGCAAATTGCGGATCTCGTCGCGCCGATCATCGACGGCCGTTCGCGGGTCGTCTATGGGTCGCGATTCCTGGCCGGACGCCCGGATGCGCCGTGGCTGTCGGTGTTCGCCAACCAGGTCCTGACCGGTTTCACGAACGTGCTGTTCGGCGGCCGGATCACCGACATGGAGACCTGCTACAAGATCATGCAGCGTGACGTGGCGCAGTCGCTGCATCTCGAATCGAACCGTTTCGACATCGAGCCGGAGATCACCGCCAAGCTGCTGCGCGACGGCCACTCGATCTTCGAGTTGCCGATCCACTTCAATCCGCGCAGCCGTGCCCAGGGCAAGAAGATCGGCTGGCGTGACGGCGTCCGCGCGCTGCAGGTCCTGCTCAAGTACCGCTTCACCAAATGAATCCGCGGCAAGGCGTGATGTCCCTTGCCATTGCTGTTGTCGCGGCAACAGCGCTGTCGGCGTTTGGCGTCATCCGCGGCACGTGGGCGGTGGGCGGTTCAGACTCTTCCTGTTACGCGCTGATGGCGCAGGCGTTTGCGAACGGCCGGTTGCAGCCGTCCACGCCGCTGGCGGTCGACGCGCCCTGGCCGAACGTTCCTGTTACCTTCGCGCCTGGCGGCTTCATTCCATCCACGATTCATTCTGATGCCGCGGCGCCGATCTGCGCGCCCGGCATGTCGGTGCTGATGGCGCCGCTGGCGGCGATGTTCGGACAGGATGCCATTTTCTGGCTGACGCCGATCGCCGCATTCGCGCTCGTGATGTCCGTGTTTGCGATCGCGAGCCGTCTCTCGGGCGGCATGGCCGGCGCGAGCGCCGCGATCCTGGTCGCCACCAGCCCGATCGTGCTGTATCAAACCGTTCAACCGATGAACGACGTCCTGACCGCCGCGTTGTGGCTCGCCGCGCTGGCGCTCGCCGAACGCAGCGCGATCTCGGGAGTGCTGATCGGCCTCGCGATTCTCGTGCGGCCCAATCTTGCGCCGCTCGCGGTCGTGATGGCCGCGATGCCTTTCATCGAGCGCGGGATCGATGCCCGCGCGTGGCGCTCGCTGGCCCGGATGGTGGCCGGCGCCGTGCCCGGCGTGCTCGGCCTGATGCTTTTGAACCGGACGCTCTACGGCAGCGTAATCGGCTCAGGCTACGGTGATGCGTCCGCCCTGTTCAGTCTGGCAAACATCAATCCGAATCTCACGCATTACGGCCGCGCGCTGTTCCAGACGCAGAACATCGTCCCGGCGATCGGTCTTGCTGCGCCGACCTTGTTCCAGGGAGTCCAGCGGAGGCTGTCAGTCGTCCTGCTCACCTTCGCCATCTTCGCGATTGGCATCTACCTGCTGTATACGCCGTTCCCGGAGTGGTGGTACTTGCGGTTCCTGATTCCTGCGATCGCGGTACTACTGGTGTTGTCAGGCGCGGTCGCGGTCAACCTGCTCTCGAGGGCCAGCATGGGCGGCCTCATTCCGATCGCCGCCGTCGTCGTCGGCATTCTCAGTACGCGCATCGCCGGCGAGCGCGAGGCCTTCAAGCTGCAGGAGATGGAGGGGCGATACCGTCAGACCGCGGAGCTGATCCGCGATCGACTGCCTGCCAACGCGGTCGTGATCACCGAGTGGCAGAGTGGCAGCATCCGTTTTCATGCGGGGCGCGAGGTCGTGTTGTGGGAGTCGCTGGATCCGGCGTGGTTCGATCGCTCGCTGTCATGGCTGCGGTCGAAGGGATTGCAGCCGTACCTGCTGCTCGAGCGCCGCGAAGAGCCGCAGTTTCGCGATCGTTTCCGCGCGGCGTCCGAAGTGGGCGCACTCGATTTCCCGCCGCGCTTCGACATGAATCGCCAGGTGCGCATATTTGACCCTGCCGACCGCGCCCGCTACATGGCGGGTGAGGGCTACCAGACCGAAAACATCCCCCTTCGCCAAGGCTACGGGGGACGAGTCCGCCCCCGCTGAGGCGCCACTTAGCGAAGCATCCAGTCGCCGAGGAAGATGTAGATCGCGTAGACCGCGCCTTCGCCGATGACCACGCCAATGATGAACTTCTTGAAGTTGATCTTCAGCGATCCGCACACGTAGCAGAGCACGTCCGTCGGCAGGAACAGCAGGAAGCTCCAGCCGATAATGATCGGCAGCTGGTACGACTGGAGCAGTTCCTTGAGTTTGCGAATGTGCTTCGGATATTTCTTCTCGACGAACTCGTCGAGGTGCAGCGCCTCTGCAAACCAGTAGCAGATCGCCGACGAGATGGCGATGCACGGGATGGTCAGCGCCAGCAGCACCCACGGATCGAAAAAAGGCATCGCGACCAGCAACGGGAACGTTGCCGGCACCAGCGTCAGCGGCCGCAGCGCGCCAATCACGAGATAGGTGATCGACGCGGCCCAGAAAGAGGCCGACATCGCATCGCGCATCTCCGCCTGGACTGCTTCGCGCTGAAAGAAATAGAGATAAAGGGCGCCGCCCGCGATGGCGACCCAGAGCACGATCAGGCCGTACCGGACGGCCCGGTTCTGAATCACGCGATTTCTTCTTCCTCACCCAGGTGGATCTGATGCTCGAGGCGCTTGAAGCCCTCGAGCGCCGCCGGTTCCGGCGACGCGAGCGAGACGACGATGCCGACGATGAATGACAGTGGAATGGTGAACAGCCCCGGATTCCTATACGGAAAATAGGCGGTGGAATGTTTCAGCAGATCGACCTGGATGGTCGGTGACATCCAGATCAGCAGCAGCGTCGACACCGTGCCGGCCAGGATCGACGCCTGCGCGCCGCGGGTCGTGAACTTGCGCCAGAACATCGACAGCACCAGGGCAGGGAAGTTGGCGCTGGCCGCAATCGCAAAGGCGAGGCCGACCATGTACGCCACGTTCTGGCCCTTGAACGCGATGCCGAGCGCGATCGACAGGAGCGCCAGGACGATCGTCGCGCCGCGCGCCACCTTCAATTCTTCCTTTTCGCTGGCGCGTCCGCCGCGGAACACGTGCACGTAGATGTCATG
>DATMJU010000233.1:0-5191 GCA_035553795.1 Vicinamibacterales bacterium | reverse complement strand
GCGGTTCGCGCCTGAGCGACGCCAGGCCGTAGCGGGCGTCCTTGACGAAGTTTTCGATCCAGCGCGCGCTGCGATCGTCGCGATGAATCTCCTTCATCTGGTCGATGCCTCCGAAGCGGCGCATCGCCTCGCGGCGCGCCTCGAGCGGATCGAGTCCGCGCTCGCGCGCGTCGAGCTCCGCCAGCTCGAGGTGCGCGATCACCTCGTCGTCCAGTTCGCGCTCGAGCCGATTGCGGCGGAAGAGAGCGGTGAGTCGCGCGACGGCGCGGCGAAGCGTCATGCCTTGGCTCCCAGGATCTTCGCGACCAGGGACGAGGCCTGCTCCCAGTTGGCGACTTCGATGTGGAGCTGCTTCTCTCCGGATCGCGTCAGCGAGTAGAACTTCACCTTGCGGTTGGTTTCGGAGACGCCCCACTTCGTGCTGATCCAGCCTTGTTGCTCGAGGCGCATCAGCGCCGGATAGATCGAGCCCTGGCTGAGTTTCAGGTTGCCGGACATCTGCTCGATGCGCCGGGCGATGCTGTAGCCGTGCAGGGGCCCCATCGTGTCGAGCGTCTTCAGCACGAGGAGGTCGAGCGTTCCGTAGGGCAGGTCCGATTTAGGTTTCGACATGTCGATAATCGACATATATACCCCAGTACGGGTAAGGGGCCGGGGCTATTTTTTCTAGGAGCCGAAGTATCCGGAGCGTGCCTTGACGGTAAGTGCAGGCTGCGCAGGCACTTGCACGACGACCGTGTGCCATCCGCGGCCGGTCACCCCCTGCGGTGAGTAGCGCAGGACATAGCTCTGGCGGAACTCATCCAGAATCTGCGCGAACGTGCGAACTGCCGGGTCGCCGAAGCGGGAGCGATGCTTGTCGCCGCCGGTTCGGAGAGCGCTCTGCTCGACGAACTCCTCCTCGCCTGCATCAGTCGGGGTGCACCACGCCGGGATGCTCCGCTCGTCGAAGTCCCCACCGGCGCTGACGTAGATCCAGTGGAGGACCGCTTCCGATCGACCGCTGGCATCGAGCACCCGCGGACCATCGAGCAATGAACCGCAGTCCTGGCCATCTGTCATGGCCACAACGAGGTGACGACGTCCCGCCGCCGGAGTGTGGGTGAGCGCGACGAAGAGCGCGTCGTAGACGAGAGAAATGCCCGGGACGGCCTTCATGTCCAGGGCGATCGGATTGCCGGCGCGTTGCCACGGCACATTGGCGTCAACGGACAGTCCGATCGTCAGCAGTCGGAACTGGTCGTCCGGGCGCAGCATCCCCGCGATCGAAATCACGTTGCGTTTCATGCGATCAAGCGCGCCGGCGGTGCTGCCGCTCGTGTCCATGAACAACGTGACATCGAGCGGCACTGACTCGATTGTCACGGCCTCGATCGCTTGCGCGACGCCGTTGTCGGTGAGGCGGAAATCCGCAGCGGTCAGGTTCGCTACCGGGGCATTACCGCGCTTCACCGACGCGCTGATCGCGACCGATTCGGTGCGCGCGCGAAAGACGGCTTGCGCGTAGAGAGCGGTTCGGCCGAGCAGGCAGCAGATGACAAGAACGATCAGGAGAAAAGATCCCCGGCCCCTTGTCATTCGGCGTCTCGTTTCGGTACAGGGGGGGTGGAGGGAATTGCGCTGCGCATTGTGGACTTCAGCGCTGGCCAGCGGAAGAAATTGCCATATGGGATCAGGCGCGCGGGGTCTGGCGAGGCTGGGCGACGGTTGAACACCCGGTCGATCATCGTCACGGCTTCATCGCGCCGGTCACCGGCGAAGTGCAGGCTGGCGAGCGCGATGGTCGCGGACTCCGCATCAGGGACGATCTCCAACGCGCGGGCGTAGGCGCGCGCCGCGTCGTCCTTGCGCTGCAACGCCTCGAGCGTGCGGCCGGCATTGACGAAGGCGACGAACGCGGTCGCGGGATCGGTGGCGACCCGCTGCGCCTGCTCGTATGCCGTGAGCGCCGCGGCATAATCCCTCACCACGAACTGCATCACGCCGATCCGCACGAACGCATCACCGGCGACCGCCTCGATCTTCGTCAGCGGCTCCAGCGCGATTACCGCCTCGAGCTGCGACGGCAAGCGGCGGCGTATCGCGGGCGGTCGTGCTGGCGCCTCGTCGGTGTCTCGTCTGAGGTTGCGGGTGGGCTCGTTGTCGCGCCCCCACGTCCACGCCACGACACGCGACAACTGGAAATGCGGATCATCTGGAAACCGCTCGAGCGCGTGCATCAGATGACGCGCCGGCGGATTCTGGGGATCGCTCGGGGGCGCCTTGCTCGGCTTCTGATGCGGCAACACCGCGAACTCGCCAAGCAGCCACTGCCGCGCGCGGGCCCGGCCGGCAAGCGCGTGCGATGCCGCGTGCCACGCGCGCTCGAACTCGGTCGGCGTCGCGTGAGCGGCGCGTAACTGCACGCACTGCCACTCGATCAGATCCGAGAGCCGCCCCCAATCGGATTCGAGGCGCGCCGCTGTGAGTTCCAGCAGGAACGCGGAGACCACCGCGCGGCGCGCGTCCGCGTGGGTGGGGTCCGCCGCGGTCCACGCCGGCGTGTCCTGCACGAACCGGAGGCGCAGCGGTCCCAGGTCTGCCATCGCGGCCGCCTTCGCCACCGCCGCATCCCGATCGCCGCGCAAATACTGGTCGAGCAACGCTTTGAGGTCGACCGGCGAGCCCGGTGCTTGCGCGGACAAGCCCATGCCGCCGCCCACCAGGAGTGACACCGCAAGCAGCACGATTACCGGCAATCGGTGCATCAGCACAATAAGACGATAGCAGCGCAATCGAGGTTGCCGCGCTTGAAAGCTTTCTGAGAGAATCGCGCGCATGATCCGCACCCTTGCAGCTGGTTCAATCCTGATCGCATCGTGGATCGCCCTGGGCGCCGCCCAACAGAAATCTGCGCCGGTCGATGACGCGGCCCTCCGGTCACCGGATGCGCGCAACCAGGACTGGCTCGCGTACGGCCGCGATTACTACGAGCAGCGCTTCAGCCCGCTCAACCAGATCAACGACAAGAACGTTGCGCAATTGTCGCTGGCGTGGCAAATGGACACCGCGACCGATCGCGGACTCGAGGCGACGCCGCTCGTCATCGACGGCGTGATGTACACGACGGGCTCGTGGAGCGTCACCTACGCGGTTGACGCGAAGACCGGCCGCCAGCTGTGGAAGTACGACCCCGAAGTGCACCGCAAGTACGACAACCTCGCGTGCTGCGACGTCGTCAATCGCGGCGCGGCGTTCTACAAGGACAAGGTCTATGTCGGCGTGCTGGACGGGCGGCTGGTCGCGCTCGACTCGAAGACCGGCAAGCCGGCGTGGAGCGCCGTCACGGTCGATCAAACGCAGCCGTTCACCATCACCGGCGCCCCGCGCATCGCCAACGGCAAGGTCATCATCGGCAACGGCGGCGCGGAGTACGGCGTGCGCGGCTACGTGTCTGCCTATGATGCAGAAACCGGCAAGCTGGCGTGGCGTTTCTACACGGTGCCCGGCGATCCGTCGAAGCCGCAGGAGAACAAAGCCCTCGAAAAGGCCCTGCCCACCTGGAAGGGCGAAACGTGGTGGAAGGTTGGCGGCGGCACGGTGTGGGACTCGATCGTCTATGACCCCGAGCTGAATCTTCTCTACGTCGGCACCGGCAACGGCTCGCCGTGGAATCGCGACGTGCGCAGCCCCGGCGGCGGCGACAACCTCTATCTCTGCTCGATCCTCGCCATCAATCCCGACAACGGTGAGCTGGTGTGGCACTACCAGACGACGCCGGCAGACACGTGGGATTACACGTCGGTCCAGCCGATGATGCTCGCGGATCTGAACTGGCAGGGCCGCCAGCGCAAAGTGATCATGCAGGCGCCGAAGAACGGTTTCTTCTACGTGCTCGATCGCGCCACCGGCGAACTGCTGGCGGCGGATCCGTACGTCGAAGTGAACTGGGCCACGCACGTCGATCTAAAAACGGGACGTCCAGTCGAAGTGCCAGGCGCTGCATATAAGGACAAGGGCACCTACATCCGGCCCGGACCGCTCGGCGGACACAACTGGCAGGCGATGTCGTTCAGCCCGACCACCGGCCTCGTCTACATTCCGGCGCAGGACAACGGCCGCTACTACGAGCAACCAGCCAACTTCACGTTCACGCCCAACGAGTACAACCTCGGTGTCGGCCCGATCGGCCGCAACGTCGAGCGCTACGACATCCCGTCGAAGGGACGCCTGCTCGCGTGGGATCCGATCGCCAAGAAGCCGCGTTGGACGGCGGAGTACGGCAACTACTGGAACGGCGGCACGCTCGCGACCGCGGGCAATCTCGTCTTCCAGGGCACGGCGGCCGGCGAGTTCATCGCCTACAACGCCGCGACGGGCGAGAAGTTGTGGTCGGCCTACGCCGGCACCGGCATCGTCGCGCCGCCGATTACCTATTCGATCGACGGGCAGCAGTACGTGTCGGTGATGGCAGGATGGGGCGGCGCGTTCCCGAAGAAGTTCCGCAGTGTGGGACGCTTGTTGACCTACGCGATCGGCGGCACCGCCACGCCGCTCACGCCGATTGCTCCGCGTCGCGTCACGGCTTTACCCAACGCCGCGAGCGCCGCCGACATCGCCGCCGGATCGAAGATCTACTCGACCTATTGCTCGCGCTGCCATGGCGGCGCGACGGTGCTGCCGGATCTGCGCCGCTCGTCGCCTTCCGTGTTGAACGGACTGGAGAAGATCCTCGACGGCTCAATGGTTGAGCGGGGTATGCCGCGTTTTGCTGAGCTCGATCGCCGTGCCGTCGCCCAATTGCGCGGTTTCTTGCTCGACGAGCGTCGCAAATTAGCCGCGGAAAAACAGTAACGGCGTCCCTCTCGCCAGGCCGTGCAACCAGCCATCAGGGGCGGGCCTTCTAGCTGGTCCGGTGGCCCCACATTTGCAGCACTGCCGTTAGGGAGTGATACGCATGAAGTACTTTTCGCAGGTTTTGCTGAGGACGGGTCTGGTGTTGCTGTTTCTGGGAAGCGCGGCGGTTCCCGCGCGGGCGGATTGGTTCCTGACCCCCTACCTGGGCGTGGCCTTCGGGGGCGCGGCCAACCAGTTCACCTACAACGACCTCGATGACGAGTTCGAGCAGCGCATGAACTTCGGCGGCACCTTCGGCTACCGTTTCGGCAGCGGCATCATCGGGTTGGAAGTCGACTACAACCTGGCGCCGAAC
>DATMJU010000232.1:0-10210 GCA_035553795.1 Vicinamibacterales bacterium | reverse complement strand
ACGCAGATCCAGGGCGCCGGGGCCGCCTTTGCGGAGATTCGCGCGTGGGATCTCGCCTCGGGTAGTTTCTTCGTCGAGGATGACATCGAGCGCGCGACGCGCGTCGTGGTCATCGGCGCGATCGTTCGCGACCAGGTGTTCGGCGCAGGCGTGAATCCGGTCGGTGAGATCGTTCGCATCAACAACCAGCCCTTCAGGGTCATGGGCGTCCTGGGCCGCAAAGGTCAGTCGGCGTTCGGCCAGGATCAGGACGACACGGTGGTGGCGCCGTACACAGCGGTGCAGAAGCGGCTGCTTGGCACGTCGCACCTGTCGAATATCCTCGTCGCCGTCGATCCCGAGGTCGCGACCGGCACGGTGACGGCATCCATCACCGACCTGCTCCGGCGCCGCCACCGCACGGCGGCCGCGGACGCCGATGACTTCAACGTGCGGTCGCCCGAAGAGATGGCGCGCGTGTTGTCGTCGACCACGGACACGATGGCGTACCTGCTGGCGAGCGTCGCCGCGATCTCGCTGCTGGTCGGCGGCATCGGCATCATGAACATCATGCTGGTGTCGGTGACGGAGCGGACGCGCGAGATCGGGCTGCGTCGCGCGCTCGGCGCCAAGCGCATCGACGTCATGCGCCAGTTCGTGGCGGAGGCGCTGTCGTTGAGCCTGGCCGGCGGCACCTTGGGCGTCGCGCTCGGCATCGGCTCGGCCTACACGATGAGCGCGGTCCTGCAGTGGGCAACGGCGATCTCACCGGTCGCGATCGCGATGTCGTTCGGCTTCGCGGCGATGGTCGGCGTGGTGTTCGGCTACCTCCCCGCCCGCAAGGCGGCCGCCCTGATGCCGACCGAAGCTCTCCGCTACGAGTAACCCGGCATCCTCGACCCGATCCGGCGCCGATCGGATCTGGTGCCTGACACCGATTTGGATCTGGATGCAATCGGATCTGGTGCCTGACACCGATTTCCGATCGGAGCTGGCAATCGGATCCGGTGTCTGACACCGATTTCCGATTCCAGGGGCGGCGCCTGACGCCAGTAACAGCGTTCTGCGGCAGATCTTGATCACTGTTTGCGAAAACTGCGTCGACGATCGGAATTGGTGTCAGGCACCAGTTTCGATCCGATCGGAATTTGGTGTCAGGCACCGAATCCGATCAGATCCGATCATCGATTCAGATCCAAATTGGTGTCAGGCACCAGATCCGATTGGGCGCTTGGCGGAGACGGAGGGGTGGTTGGCGACGGTGGCGCGCCAGAGGTGTTCGGTGCCGACGCGGATGCCGATGCGCTGGCTCCAGACGATCTCGCCCTGCGGTATGCCCTGATCGCGAATCGTCAGGATGCCGCGCGTCAGCGGGCGCTGGTTGTCGGCCAACGTAATGCCCATCGCGCGACAGAGGTTGCCAGGTCCCCGGCATAACTCGTGGTCCGGGACGGGCGGCTTCCCTTTTCTCCAGGGAGCTTTCGAACGGCGCCTGCGCATCAGGTCGATGCCCTCGAGCGGCTCGAGCGCGCGGATCAAGACGGCCGCCGGGTGACCGACATCCTCGGTCACCGCGTTCATCATGTCGTGCAGCCCGTAGTTCAGATACACATAGGCGCGGCCGGGAGGACCGTAGAGCGGCGCGTTGCGCGTCGTTGGACCGGGGGCGGCGTGACAGGCGGGATCGTCTTCCCCAATGTAGGCCTCGACCTCGACGATCGCACCGGCAGTAGTCCCCAGCGGTGACCGGTAAACCAGGACCTTGCCGATCAGGTCGCGCGTGACGTCGAGCGTGGGACGTCGGTAGAAGTCGACGGGCAGGATCACGGCACGGACGCGCCGAGCTCGATCAGATAGCCGCGCGCCTGGTCGCGTCGCGACTTCTCCTCGAGCGCGCGCTGGAGCGTCACGATCGAGCCGTCTTTCAACAGCCGCTCGCGCGCGAACGCGACCGCAAGCGCAGTGGCGTCCTTCCCTTCCGCGAACTTGTCCGCCGCAGCCTGCTTGACGATCGCGGCCGCCTGCCCGTCGCCAATGCGCGCGATCGCTTCGAGCGCACCGCCGGCGAGCGACCGCTTGTTCTGCTCGCGATAGTAGTAATAGCGATCCGTGAGAGACGAAGCGGCGGTGCGTTCACGCAGCAGCCCCAATGCGTCCATCGCCACCAGTTGATCGACCTCGTTGTCGCTGTTGAGCAACGCAAACAGCGCCTCGACCAGGCCAGCGGGCAACGGCGCCCGCACACCCGAGCGATCAAACGGGGCGGCAAACAATCGCCCGGCGACCCGCGCGCCGGCGATTCGGGTCTTCCGATCGTCGGAGCCAATCATGATCACCAGCGACTGGCCCGCCGCGGTGAGTTCAGGCGCGGATGCGGCGCGGCCAGATCGGCCCGCCAGAATGCCGAACGCGTACGCCCCGGCAATCCGCTCGTTGCCGGTCGTCGCCGTCAGAGCCGCCAGGGATGTGGCGAGGGACCCCGGTGTGACCGGAATCGTAGGCGCCGCGTGCGCGTCAAACGCCGCCGCCAGACCATCCTTTGCCAGCACGCCGTGCCGCGTCATCACCTCATTGAGCGAGGCCTGTGCGAACACCGCGGACACACCACTGACGCTGAGGGCGAGCGCAAGGCCCGCCGTGCGGAAGTTGATAGGCATGGTTTACCGAGCCACCGTCTGGAGGAGTTTCCCAGACGATAACACTTCCCGGATGTACTTGCCGGTATGCGAATCGGGGTTGAGCGCGACCTGCTCGGGCGTTGCCATCGCCAGCACACGGCCGCCGTCCTCGCCGCCTTCAGGCCCGAGATCGATGATCCAGTCCGACACCTTGATCACATCGAGGTTGTGCTCGATGACCACCAGCGAGTGCCCCGCCTCGAGCAGCTTGCGGAATGCCGCCAGCAGTTTCGCGATGTCATCGAAGTGCAGACCGGTGGTCGGCTCATCGAGGATGTAGAGCAGGCGCTCGCCGGCATGCGATGACAGATGCGCGGCGATCTTGATGCGCTGCGCCTCGCCGCCCGACAGCGTGGTCGCGGGCTGGCCCAGTCGCAGGTAACCGAGACCAATCTCGTCCAGCACCTGCAGGCGGCGAAGCACCTTGGGTGTGGCGGTGAAGAAGCTGAGCGCCTCTCGCACCGTGAGATCGAGCACCTGCGTCACCGTCTTGCCGCGATACCGCACCTCGAGGACCTGCGACTTGAACCGGCGGCCATCGCACTGCTCGCACGGCACGAACACGTCGGCGAGAAACTGCATCTCAACGCGCACCTCGCCTTCGCCCTGGCACGCTTCGCAGCGGCCACCCGGCACGTTGAACGAGAAGTGGCTCGCGGTCAGGCCGCGCGCCTTGGCGTCCTTCGTGGCCGCAAACAACTCGCGGATCGGATCGAATGCCTTGAGATAGGTCACGGGATTCGAGCGCGGCGTCCGGCCAATCGGCGTCTGGTCCACCAGCACGACATCGCTCACGAACTCGTGCCCTTCAAGCCGCTGATGCGCTCCGACCTTGCGATCCCAATCGCCCTTGGCGCGCTTCAACGCGGCGTAGAGCACATCGTGCACGAGGGTGGACTTCCCCGATCCGCTGACGCCGGTCACGCAGGTCAGCGTGTTGAGCGGGATCTCGATGTCGACGCCTTTGAGGTTGTGCTCGGTTGCGCCGAACAGCTTGATGCGCTGCGGCGATCCCTTGCGGCGCGCCGCCGGGACCGCGATGCTCAGTTCACCACGCAAGTACTTCGCCGTGAGCGAACGCGGTTCAGCTTGCAAGCCCTGCAGCGACCCGCTGTACACCACGCGTCCGCCGTGCTCGCCGGCTCCCAGCCCCATGTCGACCACGTAATCCGCCACGGCAATCATGTCCGCGTCGTGTTCCACGACGATGACGGTGTTGCCCTGGTCGCGGAGCATCCGCAGGATCGCGATCAGGCGCTGGTTGTCGCGGGTGTGCAGGCCGATCGACGGTTCATCGAGCACGTAGAGCGTGCCGACCAGCGCCGAGCCAAGCGACGTCGCCAGGTTGATGCGCTGCGCCTCGCCGCCGGACAGCGTCGATGACAGGCGATCGAGCGTCAGGTAATCGAGGCCGACGTCGCGCAGGAATCCCAGGCGCTTACGGATCTCCTTCAGCACCTTGTCGGCGATGGCCGCTTCCTTCTCGGTCAGCTGCAGATCGGCGAAGAACTTCTCCGCCTCGCGCACCGTGCGGCCCGACGCCTTGTCGATCGTGACGCCGCCCACATGCACGTCGCGCGCCTCGCGGCGCAGGCGCGTGCCACTGCAGTCCGGGCACGTCAGGTAGCCGCGATAGCGGCTGAGGAACACGCGGACGTGCACCTTGTACTTCTTGCGCTCGAGCCAGCGGAAGAATCCGCGCACGCCCTCGAAGTCTTCGCCGTCGCCGTCCATGACGAACGCGATCTCTTCCGGCGTCAGGTCACGCCACGGCGCATCGAGTCGCACCTTGCCGCCCTTGGCCGCGCGCTTCAAGTCGGCGAGATGCGAGCGGTAGTGCGGCTTGGTCCACGGCTCAATCGCGCCCTGGTTGATCGACTTCTGCTGATCCGGCACGACCAGGTCCTGATCGAGCTCGATGATGTTGCCGAAGCCGTGACAGGTCGGGCACGCGCCGAACGGGTTGTTGAACGAGAACAGGCGCGGCTGCGGATCCTCGTAGGGAATCCCGCAAGTGCGGCACTCGAACCGCTCGGAGAACAGGTGCGGAACCGGGGCGCCTGAATCCTGAAGCTGGATCGCCCACGCGGCGCCGCCGCCCTCTGAATAGGCGGTCTCGATTGAATCGGTGATGCGCGTCCGCGAATCGGCAGACACCTTGATGCGGTCCACCACCACGCGGAGCGTGGTCATCGCCTTCAGCGACTTGGCATCCACTTCTTCGAACGCGACGGCCTGGTCGCCGACCAGCAGCCGTCCAAACCCCTTGCGGCGCAGATTGTCGAGCGCGACTGCCTGCGGAGATTCCTTGGGCCCCGCCGGCGCGGGCATCTCGGCCTGATCGGGTTCGACGCCGTCCGCGTCATCGGCGGAATCCGCGCGCCCGGCAATCGCCATGACCGGCAAATCAAAGCCAAGCAGCAGCCGCGAGCCCTCGGGCAGGGTCATCAGCTTGTTGGTGACGACCTCGGCCGTCTCGCGAATCACTTCCTGCCCGCACTTGCGGCACATGGTCCGGCCGACCCGCGCATACAGCAGGCGCATGTAGTCGTGAATCTCGGTAACCGTGCCGACCGTGGAACGCGGGTTCCTGACGGAGTTCTTCTGGCGGATGGCAATCGACGGGCAAATGCCATCGATGCGATCGACGTCCGGCTTCTCCATGCGCTCGAGGAACTGGCGCGCATAGGCGGACAGCGATTCGACGTAGCGGCGCTGCCCCTCGGCGTAGATGGTGTCGAACGCGAGCGAAGACTTGCCGGATCCGCTGACACCCGTGAAAACGATCAGCTGCCCCGCTGGCAGCGTGAGATCGACATTCTTCAGGTTGTGCGTGCGCGCACCACGGATGACGAGGCTCGAAGAATTTTCTGCCGGCGGCATGATTCGAAGCTGAAGGTATACAGGCGCGAATTCGACCGCGCCTGTAACCTTCAATACTACTCGAAACGCCGGTGGTCTGCGCTAGCGGGCGTCCGACGTCTGCGCGGTGAAGGGTTTGCCCTTCCAGAAGCTGTTGAGCGTCGCGAGGCGCTCGGCCGACTTCTCCTTGTTCCCAGCGGCGGCGTGCGCCTTGATGGCGCCCATCAGCGAGCGCGCGCGGTTCGGCATACGCAACAAGCTGACTTCGAACGCGTCGGCCGCATCCTTCGCCTTGCCCGCCTGGAGCAACACTTCACCGAGCAGCTCGTGCGACGGCTTGATGGGGTCGGCCGCGCCGTTTGGCGGACGCATGCTCTCTTCGATGGCGGTGGCTTCCTTCAAGAGCGCGATCGCCTGGTCGTGCTGGCCCCTGGCCTGCGCGATCAGCGCAGCCAGTTCCTTGTGCATCACGCGGACGTTCTTGTTCGCGTCCGTGTTGGGGGCGGGCTTGCCCGCGGTCATCTCGGCGGACGGCGCCGCGCCGTGATCGGCGTGCGGATTGGTCGAGGCCGCGCCGCCGGGAACGCCGGCCTTGGCGGCAAGCATCGTCTCCATTTTCGCCGCCGTCGCCAGGTCGCCGGTCTTCACGGCGCTGAAGCCGTTGGCGAGGATGGTCTCGTTGGACGCGCTGTCGCCGACCGGCTGCACTTTCCACTCCTCGGTCTCGATGATGTAGCGGGCACGCACCAGGGCCAGGGCGCCAACCGCGCGCTGGTTCTTGGTGGTCTCCGCCATCCACTCGAAGGCCTGGATGCGCTCGCGCGCACCGGCATAGTCGCCCAACTGCAGGAAGCCGTACTGGCCCCAATCGCCGGAATGCGACATGTCACCGGGCACGTCACCGGGCTGCCACAGTTCCTTCGCGACGTTGAAGGCGCGGATGTTCTGGCTCGCCACTTCGTTCCACATCCCGTGCTGGATGAAGATGTGCGTCGGCATGTGGACGGCGTGCGACACCGCGGGAACGATCTTCGCGTAGACCTTCGCGGCTTCGAGCGCCAGCGGCGCGTGAATCGGATCGTCGAACGCGTGGATGATGTAGTGCACGGCTCCCGGGTGGCTCGGGTTCTTCTTGAACACGTCCATCGCCAGCGCGCCGGCCTTGACGTTCATGCGCGACGTGCGATCGTCGACGGCAGACGAGGCGCTCAGAATCGACAGCGCATAGAACGTCTTCACTTCATCGTCATTCGGGAACTGGTTGTAGAGCCGTTCCATCGCGTTCATGTAATTGATGCGGCGCTGGCGGGAATCGCCTTCGCCCCACAGCTCTTCGACAGCGGCCAGGAAGCCCTTCTCACGCGGGGTCGGCGCCTTCGCGGCGCGGGCGGCACGATCGGGTCCCAGGCGCGCGAGCACGGCGCGCGGGTCCTTGAAGTCCATCTGCGAGTTCAGCGGATGGTTGTAGCAGAGCGACTCGCCCCAGTAGGCCATCGCGAAGTCGGGCTGGGCCTTCTGCGCCAGCTGGAACTCGGCGATTGCCTGCTTCCAGCCAAAGCTATGCAGGATGGCGACGCCGCGCAGGAAGTGGCGCTGCGCGTCAGCCGATCCGGATGTTGGGAACGTCAGCTGACCGACGTTTTCGAGCTGAGCAAAGGCAGGGGTCGCAAGCGAGAGAACGAGCGCAGCGCAAGCAAGGAGTCGACAACGCATACTGGCCTCCGGGAATGGATTCTATCGCCGATGGTGCCTGGGGTGCGTACCGTGCCTGTTTGCCCTGGTTAGAGGCCCGCCAGGTCTATCGCGCCACTGCCGGTCGCAAACCGGCGCAAATAGTCGATTTGGCCGAGGTGATAGTTGAGGTGCCCATTGAGGTGCACGAGGAACTGGTGCCGCGTGATCGGCTTTTCCATGTACAGCTCGGAGTTGTTGGCAGCGAGTTCGGCGTCTGACAGGGCCGCGACGACCTTCGGGATCGAGTCCCTCACCGCCTCGAGCCTGGCCACCAGTTCGGCCTGCTCGACGCCTCGGGCGCTGAACTCCAGCGGCCGATCGCGCTTGAATGCAATCTGCCCCATCTGGCGCCCGATGAACTCGCGGAGGTTGCCCTCAAGGTGCAGCGCGAGGGTGCCGGCCGAATTGGTGACGCCCGGCGCGGTTTGCCAGATCGACGCGGTGTCTGGAAATGCCTGAAGTTCCTGAATCAAACGCTGAATATCACGCGCGTAGAGCGCGGCCAGTTCATTCGACAACATAGGCGATATGTGAGAGAAAACTGGAGCCGGCAATCGGACTTGAACCGATGACCTGCTGATTACGAACTGTCGGCTCGGCTAAACCAGTGGATCAAGCCGGAGCCGGTGGACAAAATCAGGCCCAATTCTATCCATATCAGTCCAGCGGCTCCAGCAACATCCACAGCTTAGGGTGTCAGTTAGGGTGTCAGTTCTTCGCAATTCGCCGCTCTATTCGATTTGAGCCCGTTTCAGAGCGTCATCTATCAGCCGTCCGATGACGACTGCTGCGGGACGGTCTACAACTTCGAGTGCTCGCATTTTCTCGGCCCGCCCGAAATTTGGCTCGTCGAAAGAGTCAGCAACGAACTCGCGCAGCGACAGCAGCGATCGTGTTACGTCCGCTGGGGTGGTCTTACCTTCCAGGCAGTTAAACGCGCTTCGCGCCATGAAAGCGAACGGCACCGGTTCGTGCGTTTCGCAGTGTCGCAGAACGCGCATTAGATCACGCATGACGGCCGACTCCTTCGGCCTTCGTTGCTCGACAGGAAAGCGAACCAGGTTAGGCACGGCGCACCGCCGCGGTTGTCGGTACGTAAACTTCCTCCTGCTCGCACTCGGACAATTGGGAAGTGGCTGAATACAGGACTCCGAGCGGCGCGCGCATGGCCTCGATGGAGTCGTTGATCGCCGACCAGTTAATCGCCTTCCTGTCGGCGTCTTCTATAACGTGATACAGCAGTTCGATCAGGCCGTTGAGCGCTTTCACCGTGTCATGCATCTTCGTGAAACTACCGGCTTCCCTCTGCGCCATCCTTGCGGCGTCGATCAGCCTGTAATCACTCTCGGCTTCACTCTCTTGTGCGGGGCTCCCGCCTAAGTTAAGAACCTTCTCAATGGCATTCCTGCCAACGGGAGACATTCCTTCGTAACGTGCGTAGAGGTCCAACGCGCGTTGCTCGCGTTCGTTGCGTGGCTTTAGTTGCGGGATGGTTGCTGTCTTCATCGACCGCCTCCTTGCTGCGCGCTCGTAGCCTGGAACGGGTAGCCGTCTTCTGCCGAGATCAACATCAACCACGCATGGCGCTTTGCCGGCTTCATTAGCCGAAGGCCTGTGGCTGTCGGGCGCCAGCCTGAGTTGAACATGGCGAGTATTTCGTATTCGACTGTCGGGCTGAGATTCATCGTCCGCCTCCAAGAACATCGAAGGCGAACACGTCGGCAGGATGCCGTAGAATTGCGGCAGCCGTTCGATGCGTTCGCGCGCTTCGACGGTTAGGGCCGGTCGGCTGCTGATAACAGTCGGCCGGTTCCGCTTACTCTGCGCCGGCCGCCGCTGATTGTCAAGCGCTCGCCAGGTCTTCAAGCGCTTCCCGCACCAGAACGTCGAGCGCCTGAACATCGCGCGCTGACAAATGCGGCAGTACGGACTTCGCCTTTCGTGGCAGGCCGAGCAACTTCGTCCGACACCGAGCATACTCGCCGGCAATTACTTGCTCCACATCGGCGGCGCGCACTAACTCCTTGGCCTTGATCGCAATACGCTGTTCCGCCTCAAGCGCCTGGGCGAGTTCCTTTCGTGCGCGGCTACTAGACGCCGATGCCGGCGCCGCTTGCGCTTCACGCCAGGCGCGGCATTCCTTCACTTCGAACATCGTCTCGCGGCCCCGCCCGGCCTTAAGCGCCGGCATGCCGTCTCGTTCCCATCTGGTGATCGTGGAGGGGACCACGCCGAATTCCTTGGCCAACGCCGTTCTGGTAACTGCTGACTTCTTCATGATCTGAGCCTCCAACGTTCAACATGCGCTAGGGGCACCTGCGGCCTAACGATTCCTTGAGCCTCGCCCACCCGCTCCGGTTAAGTCGTTAGAGGAACCTATGGCGGCGGGTGGCGGCGCAGTCGGTCAACGAGGCGGCGCCTGGTGCCCACGGTCGAGAGCGAAACCCCATGAGCAGCTCATCCTACAATCTCCGCTCATGTATTCAAGCCTCTGCAGCGTCGCTGGTCAGTCGTCGTATTGGTGCCAAGCCTTCGCGCCCCAGCACTTCGCGGAGTGGGTGCAGGTCGTCGTTGCGTTCGGCGCACTGCTGGGAATTGTCATTGGCTTTGTGCTGACGAGACAGACGCTTGCCGAGATGCGCCTGCAGACCCAGACGTTGCGGCATCAAATGGTGGTGACGGACCGTGCCTGGTTGAAGGCGTCGATCCTGATCATCGGAACGATTAAGCGTCGTGTTGTTGGTGGTGCCGATGAATTGATGGTGACCGTTCGCACCAACGTCGAGAACGTGGGCCGCTCCACCGCGGTCGACGTTGACGCCTTCGTCAAGGTGCTGCCCATTCCGGTGCGCGGTAATGTCATCGAGGCTCAAATGGACAACTGGCGTGAGGTGGTCGAAAGCACCCGTCGATCGTCCGCCCACAACAAAGACCTGCCGTTTTCGCGCACGGTCTTC
>DATMJU010000231.1:0-3511 GCA_035553795.1 Vicinamibacterales bacterium | reverse complement strand
ACCGTGGCGCCTGGCAGTACGGCACCAGTGCCGTCCGCCACGCGCCCGAAGATTTCACCTGTCTGAGTTTGGGCCCAGGCAGCAGGGGTGCCGAGCGTGAAGAGAACCAGGGCCAGGGCAAGAACTCGTCGTGAGCCGTGCATGCATCCTCCTTAGTGACGTGCAACCAACGAGAGGTACAAAACAACCGCCGCCGAACGTTCGGCACATATTAGCGGCAGTTGGTCACGGCTGGACGTGGATTCGCCCCTTGGCCGAATGCGGAGGGGCGAAGTTGTGCAACGGCAGGGCAGGGATCAGGGATCAGGGATCAGGGATCAGGGATCAGGGGTTGAGCCGGCAGCGGCGCGCTCGACGGTGCCGCTTCGCGCGCGATTAGCGCGAGCGCGATGGCGGCCGCAATCCCTGCAACCGACAATTTCGTCACGATGAAGGCCAGCTCAACCGAGCTGGCCGGCAAGCCTTCCGGACGCCACGGCACGAGGTAGGCCCATGGCAGGGCGACGAGAAACACCAGGGCAAGCGTCGCGACGAGCAACGCGCGTGGGCGCACGGCGCGTCCGAGCCAGGACGGTTTGCCGGCCTCCTCCCAGCCGCTGTGCAGGATCGCGGACATCAAGGAGAACGCGAGCAAGGTGCCGAGCACCCACGTGAACCACATTGCCGCGTAGCGAATCGCCGTGAACAGCCATGACACGTCATCCCAGCCGAAGCGCGCGATGAACCATGCGTTGATCTGCCCGCTGTTCTGCGCGGCCGACAGCTCCACGCGGCTGCTGAGCCACCACAGCACGAAGACAATCAATCCGGCGGGAACGACGGAACCGATCGAGCCGAGCGAGCGCCGCATGCCGGCCAGCGAGAATCCGCGCGACCAGATCTCGATCGCGCCGTTGAAGGTCACTCCGAGCAGAGCGAGCACGGCGAGCGCAAGCAGGGCGGTCGCGCCGAGCGCCAGCGCGGTGGACACCGGCGTGATCAGGAAGGCCCAATACAGTCCGCCGGCAATGGCGAAGCCGAACAAGATCCAGATGGTCGCGAGCGCGAGCCTCATCGGGTCCCTCCAGCCTTCGCCGAGGCTACGGCGGGCAAGCCAAGAACGGTGATCGTAAACGCTTGCGGCTCAGACGAAGCGTGGACGTTCGGCACGTACATCGGCGAGATCTGCGCGGGCACCGCCCTGAACTGACCCGGCGCGATGACCTTTACCAGATACGCGAACTCGTAGCGGCCCTGATCGAACGACTCCTGGAAGAACACCGTCTTCGAATCGCGGTACTCGACGCGCGACCCGGTCCACCAGCGATCGTTGTCCGGCGCATCGCGCTCGAGCGGATACGCGGTGGTGTCCTGGATCGGCTCGACGCCGGCCGGCAGCGGATCCTCGAGCGCGAGGTATCGCCACTCGGGTGACCCGGCTGCGGTCAAGCGAACGGTGAGCACATCGCCCGGGTTCGCGGTCCCGGTGAACGGTGTTTCGCGATACACGATGCGATCCTTCACGGTGACCGGCGTGAGCAGCGCGTACTTCCGCGTCAGCGCGAGCTGGCGCGAACCCTGCCGTGCATCGGCGGTGGCCGTGTCGAAATACACCGCCGCGGCCGACCAGTACACCGTTCCACCGTCACGCTTCACGAGGCGCACCTGGTTGGTGCCGGCGTTGGCCGGGGCGGAGATCACAATCGGATCGGATGCGGTCATCGACGCGGCCGTGAACGCATGCCGGCCCGCCGCCTGGCCGTTGACGAACACCTCGACCGAGAATGGCTGCGCGGTCTCGTTGCGGGCCTGCATGACGCTGAGAAGGCCGTAGATCGCCATCGCCGTCTGCTTGGTGGATGACCAGTAGCCCGACGTGCGATTGATCATCATCCAGCGCACCGCGCGCTCGATCAGTGGATTCTTGGGATCGCGCTTGACCAGCGCCTGGATGGCGAAGGCCGTCGCCTCGACGCTGGTCTCGGCGTAGTCGAAGATCAGCGGATCGTTGGCGACCGCCCACCACGACACGTCGCCGCGGGTCTGCGCTTCGCCCATCAACGTCGCGGCGAGCTCATTACCGCGCGCATCCTTCGTCTCGTCGAGCAGCAGGAGCAACAGCGCGCGGCCGTATGCACTCATGCGCGAACGCATGTCCCACAACTCGCTGCGCGCAACGGTGTGGCTGTAGGTGCCTTGCTCGCTCTCCCCGTACCACGGAATCGTCTCGTCGGTGCCGGCGGCGCGTTGCAGCACGTACGCCTCATAGACCTTGAGGTCCGGCTCGACGCGCGGATAGCGCATGTAGAGGCGCGCCAGTTGACGCGCGCCATTGGCGATGCGGCCGGCATCGACCTTCACGCCGGCGCGGCGTGATTCCTCCAGGCCCCACAGCGCGTACGCCGTCATGAACGGATGATTCGCGTCCCCCTTCCACCAGCCCCATCCGCCATCGTCATGCTGGAAATCGTAGAGGCGTTGCACGCCGGCGGATACCTGGCGATCGAGCGCTGACAAGCGTTCGGTCGGCGCCAGCTTCAATTCGGTCAGCGCGCGCGTAACCAGCAGGTTGGGGAGGAAGCTCGATACCGTCTGCTCGGTGCAACCGTAGGGATACTCGGTGAGGAAGTCGAGCGCGCCGAGTACCGAACCCGCCAGCGACGGTGCCAGCGACACGGAGATCGAGCGCGCGGCAGGGTTCGAACCCGCCGGCATGGTCACGTCGATGGTCGCTTCGCCGGCGCCGATCACCGATCCGCTGGTGCCCACTTCGCGACGAATGCCAAAGGGCAGGACAGGTATCGGCAGTTCGACGGCGTCAACATCGCTCTCCGTCTTCGCGGTGGCGGTCACGGTCGCGGCGCCGGGCGATCGAGCCGCGAATCGCCAATCATCGCGGCGCTCGGCTCCACTGGTGAGCGAGCCGGTCGTGCCCGCATGGCTACCAACCGGCTGCAGGCCGGTCGATTCGATCGACACCGCTGCCGTGCGCGCGTCCTTCCGATAGTTATGCACCATCGTCGGCACCACGACCTCGTCTCCTTCGGTGAGGAAGCGCGGCGTGATGACGCGGACGATCAGATCCTTCGTCGTGGTGGTGCGCGCGATCGTCGAGCCGGCCTTGGTGTCTTCGGTGATGGCTCGCGCGGTCAACCGCCACGTGGTCAACGCATCCGGGTAGGTGACGCTGATGCGGCCACGTCCCTGCGCATCGGTGACAAGATCGCCGACCCAGTGAATCGCGTCCGGGAACTCCTTGCGGACCTGCGCCTGGACGGGTTGATCGCCCTTGAAGTCAGCGAGGGTGAATGGGCGCCGCTTGCGGGCGGCAAGCTGCAGGCGGTCGCGGCCTGAATAGCCGGTGAAGTAGTACGAGCTCGAGAACGTGGTGGCCACGCGCGTATATTCGCGCCGGTAGAAGTAGCGAATCGGATCGGGCGTGTCATCCGCCTTCACGCCGTACACCGCCTCGTCGATCACCGCGAGGCTGACTTGCGCGCGCACCGGCTGGCCCGATGCATCCGCCACCGAG